>CALPPP020000097.1 GCA_943325485.2 Rickettsia typhi | reverse complement strand
TCGGGACTTTGACCGCAAATGCGGCAAAAAATGCAAAGAACAATAGCGTCTGCGCTTGAGATGACAAGGGCAAGGCTTGCCAGACAGTTAAATCAAAACTGCCACCCGATTGGATGTAGAGGTAAATCAAAGCCACCAACATCAACAAAGAACCCATCAAGGTGTAAAGGAAGAACTTGAAAGCGGCGTAAATCTTGTTGGGCCCACCCCAGATACCAATGATGAGGTACATGGGAATCAGCGTAGCCTCGAAGAACACATAAAACAACATGCCGTCAAGTGCACAAAAGACACCGGTCATGACACCGCTCAAAACCAAGAAAGCACCCATGTATTGGTGCACACGTTCCGTGATGACTTCCCATGCAGAAATCACCACCACCAAGGTGATGAAGGAGGTCAGCAATACAAACCAAAGAGAAATCCCATCAACGCCTAAGTGGTAGGACATATTGAAGCGCAAAACCCAAGGCATGTTTTCAACAAACTGCATCGATGCGCTGCTGTTGTCAAATTCGGTATACAAAGGGATGCAAAGAAAAAAACTCAAGAGCGCTGAAAACAAGGAAGCCCAACGCACCAAGCCAGCATGTTCATCCCGACCCAATGCAAAAATAAGAACGCCCAACACAATGGGTGTCCAAATGGCCAGACTCAACATCCCCATAGCGTGTCTCTTTTAAAAGTTTGGATATGCATCTCAATCAGCTCAGGGGTTTAACCAAACAAACCAAGTGATGAGGCCAAACATGCCCAAAATCATCACCAAGGCGTAGTGGTACAGAAAACCAGTTTGCAGTTGACGACTCAAGCGTGAAACAAAGGCCACCACTTTCCAAGAGCCGTTGACGACCAAGCCATCAATCAAGCCTTGGTCGCCACGTTTCCACAACACCGAGGCCAATGCACGAGAACCTCGGGCAAGCACCTTTTCATTAAAGTCGTCTAAATAATATTTATTGACCAGCAAAGTGTGCAACGGCTTAAAGGTGCGAAGAATAGCCGCTGGCAACGCAGGATTGACGATGTACATGTAATAAGACAGGGTTAAACCGCTCATCGCCAACAGCAAAGGCACTGAAGACAAGGCGTGCAAGGCCATGGCCCATGCGCCATGGAATACCTTCTGAAATTCACGCATGGCAGGATGGAGATCGGCATTGACGTAGATGGCGTCTTTAAGGAAATCGCCAAAGAGCATGGGCTCTATCGTGAAGTAGCCGATCAACACCGAGGGAATAGCCAACAGCACCAAGGGCAAAGTGACCACCCAAGGCGACTCATGCGGGGCATGGTGGTCGCCATGTCCATGGTGTGCTTCAGGGTTTTGATCAAAGCGTTCTTTGCCATGAAAGACCAAAAAATACATTCGAAACGAATAGAACGCGGTAATGAACACCCCGGCCAGAACCGCAAAATAGGCCCAGCCAGCAGCAGGTAAGTGGCTGTGCGCCACGGTCTCAATGATGCTGTCCTTGGAATAAAAACCAGAGAAAAGCGGTGTGCCAATCAGTGCCAAAGAACCCAACAAAGAAGTGATCCAGGTAACAGGCATGTATTTGCGAACACCACCCATGTAGCGAATGTCTTGGTTGTGGTGCATTCCGATGATGACCGAACCCGCCGCCAAAAACAGCAAGGCTTTGAAAAAAGCATGGGTCATCAGATGAAACACAGCCACAGAATAGGCAGAAGCGCCCAAGGCCACCGTCATATAACCCAGTTGCGACAAGGTGGAATAAGCCACCACCCGTTTGATGTCGTTTTGCACAATGCCCAAAAACCCCATGAACAAGGCAGTGATGGAACCCACCACCATGATGAGGTTCAAGGCGGTATCAGACAACTCGAACAAGGGTGACATACGTGCGACCATGAAGATACCCGCAGTCACCATGGTGGCCGCATGAATCAAGGCTGAAATGGGCGTGGGACCTTCCATGGAATCTGGCAACCAAACATGCAAAGGAAACTGTGCAGACTTACCCATGGCTCCAATGAAGAGGCAAATACAAATCACTGTCACCAGCATCCATGAAGTGCCTGGCAAGGTAAGTGCACCCAAGTCAGAAGCTTTGGCAAACACCTCGGCGTAATTCAACGTGCCAGCATAAGCAGCAATCAAACCAATACCCAAAATAAAGCCAAAGTCACCCACGCGGTTGACCAAAAATGCTTTCATGTTGGCAAACACTGCACTGGGTTTGTTAAACCAAAACCCAATCAGCAAATAAGAAACCAAGCCCACCGCTTCCCACCCAAAAAAGAGTTGCAGCAAGTTGTTGCTCATCACCAGCATCAGCATGGAGAAGGTGAACAAAGAGATGTAGGCAAAAAAGCGGTTGTAGCCCTCGTCCTCTTTCATGTAGCCGACGGTGTAGATGTGCACCATCAGCGAAACAAAGGTCACCACGCACATCATCATGGCAGTCAAGCCATCCACCAAGAAGCCGACCTCCATTTTCAAGTCGCCAACGACCATCCAGGTGTAAATGGTTTCATTGAAACGAGCGCCCTCTTGTACTACCTGCAGCAAAGTTTGTGCAGACAAAACAAAGGAAAGCAACACGCCAAAAATAGTCAGGCCGTGGCTGAGCTTGCGGCCCATCCACGCACCACCCAAAGCAGTTCCAAAAATACCCGCAAGCAATGAACCGGCCAAAGGCGCTAGCGCAATGGTGAGCAATGTGGAGGCTTGAAGCGTTGAGTTCATTGCTTATCCATCAACCCTTGAGCGCATTCAGTTCATCGGCTTGAACGCTGGCGCGATTGCGAAACAACAAGACCAATATGGCCAAGCCAATGGCGGACTCTGCAGCAGCCACTGTGAGAATGAAAAACACAAAAATCTGGCCATGTATATCGCCGAGGTAATGAGAGAAAGCGACGAAATTCATGTTGACCGCCAGCAGCATCAACTCAATGGCCATCAACAGCACAATCAAGTTTTTGCGGTTCAAAAAGATACCAATCACCGACAAAGAAAACAAAATAGCACCCAAGGTGAGGTAGTGACCCAGCGTGACATTCATGGTGCTTTGCCCTCCTCAGGTTCAGACACCGTGGGTTGACGAACGGGTGCCATCTTGACCAACTGCATCCGATCCGCAGCTTTCACCCTGACTTGGTCAGAAGGGTTTTGCGCTTTGCTGTCTTTGCGCTCACGCAACGTTAAAGCAATGGCAGCAACAATAGCCACCAGCAAAATCACCGCAGCGACTTCTAAGGGGTATAAATACTCGGTGTACAAGACTATCCCTAATTCTTTGGTGTTGGAGTACTGCTGCCCTTCAGGCAACGCAGCCGTCACTGGTGCCTGCGTCAGCCTGAAACCGCCTAAGAGCACAGACGCCAACTCCAGAGCCAAGACCGCCCCAATCGATGCTGCCAATGGGAAATGGCTCCAAAAACCTTTGCGCATGGCTTCGATATTGATGTCAAGCATCATCACCACAAACAGGAACAACACCATCACTGCGCCTACATAGACCAGAATCAAAGTGATAGACAAAAACTCTGCCTGCAACAGCATCCAAATCGCTGATGCCTGAAAAAAACACAGCACCAAATACAAGGCGCTATGAACAGGGTTGCGAGACGTGATGACCTTGAAAGCCGCAAACAACATCACGGCAGAGAAGGTGTAAAAAAAGATCGAGGTAAAGTCCATGGAAATTGGGGAGTCCTGTGATCAGCGGTATTTGGCGTCAGCCGCCTTGCTTGCTGCAATTTGAGGCTCGTAGCGGTCACCAACAGCCAGCAACATCTCTTTGGTGAAATACAAATCCCCGCGCTTTTCACCGTGGTATTCGAATATATGGGTTTCGACAATGGAGTCGACTGGGCAACTTTCTTCGCAAAAGCCACAAAAAATGCATTTGGTCAAGTCGATGTCATAGCGCGATGTGCGCCTCGAACCATCTTCCCTGACATCCGATTCAATGGTGATGGCCATGGCAGGGCATACCGCCTCGCAAAGCTTGCAAGCAATGCAACGCTCTTCACCATTGTCATACCTACGCAAAGCATGTAAGCCCCTGAAGCGCGGACTGAGCGGGGTTTTCTCTTCAGGAAACTGTACCGTGATCTTCTTGGCAAACATGTATTTGCCAGTGATGGCCATGCCTTTGAACATCTCAAGCAATAAGAAACTGGAAAAGAAATCTTTCCAAGAAAAAGCTGCACGGTAGGTGCTTGACTCAAGCGTTGTCATCTCAGGCTCCGCTTCATGACCAAATATTCCATGGTGTTTGCATCCAAATACCAACCACGACCAACCACACCAAAGTGATGGGGATGAAAATTTTCCAACCCAAGCGCATGATTTGGTCGTAACGAAAGCGTGGGAAGGTCGCTCTCACCCATAAGAACATGGTCACCACCACAAAGGTTTTCAAGCCTAACCATATCCAACCCGGGATCCACGTCAACCACACACTGTCCACAGGAGGCAACCACCCACCCAGAAAAAGCAACACAGCAATGGTGGAGACCAAAATCATGTTGGCGTATTCGCCAAGGAAGAACAAGGCAAACGACATACCGGAGTATTCAATCATGTGCCCCGCCACGATCTCGGATTCACCTTCGACCACATCGAAAGGATGGCGGTTGGTCTCAGCCAAACTGGAAATAAAGTAGACCAAGAAAATAGGCAGAAGGGGCAGCCAATTCCATGACAAGAAAGTCAAACCCATGTCGGCAAACATGCCTTTGTTTTGACCCATCACTATGTCTGTGAGATTCAAACTGCCAGAGACCATCAAGACCACGACCAAGGCAAAGCCCATGGCGATTTCGTAGCTGACCATTTGGGCTGAGGCTCTCAATGCACCTAATAAAGCGTACTTCGAGTTGGATGCCCAACCGGCAATGATGATGCCGTAAACCTCTAAAGAAGTGATGGCCATTAAAAACAGCAAGCCTGCATTGATATTGGCCAAGGCCACTTCAGGACCAAACGGCACCACCGCCCATGCTGCGAGCACAGGCATCATGGTCATCACAGGTCCCATGAAAAACAAACCTTTGCTTGCCTGTGTGGGTTGAATGATTTCTTTGGTGAATACCTTCAGTGCATCGGCAATGGGTTGCAACAGCCCCAAGGGTCCCACGCGGTTAGGGCCAAATCGAATTTGGGTAAAGCCAATGGCTTTTCTCTCCCACAACGTCAAATAAGCCACACACAAAAGCAAAGGCAACACCACGCCCACAATCTTGAGCAATATCCAAAGCACGGGCCAAGCCATGGTCTGCCACCAAGAGGCGTCCATCAGCGCAAACCCTGTCTGATAAAGCCAGTCAGACATGAAAGACTTCCTTTGCTTGGGCATCTGCCGTTTGTTGCAGCGAGGGTGAGCGGCGTACGAGGCCATCTAAGCAGTAAATACGCGCCGTTTCGGGTGCGTGGGCCATCACGGGCAACTGGGTCATGGCTTGGTCGCAAGCATTGCTCAAACGCGAAGACCAGTCAGGCAACAAAACATCTGCACGGATTTCCTCGACCGTGTCGTAATCAAAACCATTCACACCCAACATATTGGCCAAAACGCGCAATACCTTCCAAGCTGGGCGTGTCTCGCCCAAAG
>CALPPP020000096.1 GCA_943325485.2 Rickettsia typhi | reverse complement strand
CTGACATAGAAATCGTGGGTGAAGACCTGCACCCCTTGGCGCAAGTGCGCGATTTCGCACCCTACATCGCCAAAATCAAAGCCTCTGGCGCTGACTCGGTCATCACCGGCAACTGGGGTTCCGATTTGGCTTTGTTGGTCAAAGCCGCCAACGAAGGCGGCTATAACGGCAAATTCTTCACCTACTACACCGGCGTCACCGGCACACCCACTGCTTTAGGCCAAGGTGCTGCAGGCCGTGTCTACCAAGTCAGCTACGCCCACTACAACATGGGCGGTCGCATGAGCCAGTACATGGCCGGCTTCAAAGCCAAGTACAACGACGATATGTACACCGGCTCCATGATCGCCATTTTCGATTTGCTTACCCAAGCCATGGCCAAAGCGGGTTCCACCGACCCCGTCAAAGTGGCTGCCGCCATGCATGGCCACAAATTCAAGGGCTATAACGGCGACATGGAAATGCGCAAGCTAGACCACCAAATGCAGCAAACCCTGTTCATGACCGTGTGGCAAAAAGCGGATAAAAAATTCCCCTACAGCGCTGAAAATACTGGCATGACCTTGGCACCCGTTAAAACCTTCGAGCCTTATATCTCGAGTACACCTACCAGCTGCCAAATGAAGATTCCCTCTTGACTGCGGCTTTGGCGCTACGCGCCATGATCTGACATGGAATTTTTCCTGATCTCCTCGCTCAATGGATTGAGCTATGGCTTGCTGCTTTTCATGCTCAGCTCGGGGTTGACGCTGATCTTCAGCATGATGGGGGTGCTTAACTTTGCGCACGCCAGTTTTTACATGCTTGGCGCTTATTTTGGCTACACCTTGGAGAGCCGCATCGGGTTTTGGCCAGCTTTGCTGTTGGCTCCGCTGCTCACCGGTGCCGCCGGTGCCTTGTTCGAGAGCAAGGTTTTGCGCAAAGTCCACAAAATGGGGCACGTTTCTGAATTGCTGGTGACGTTTGGCTTGTCTTACATCGTGTTGGAGTTGGTGCAACTGCTGTGGGGCCGCGTGGCGGTAGAGTTCACCCCGCCCACTTTTTTGCAAGGTCCGGTGTTCACCCTCATCAACCATGGGCAACTGGGCTTGTCGCTGGTGGCAGGTGTTGGCGGGGAGATCTGCCAAGCCACAGACACCGCGGTGCGCATTGTCTGCACGCCCTTTCCGGCCACCCGCGCTTTCATCATGGTCACAGCCATCGCCATGGTCATCAGCCTGTGGTGGGTGCTGACCCGCACCCGTGCCGGTCTCATCATCCAAGCGGCTCTGACGCATCCCGAAACGGTTGAAACCTTGGGCCACAACGTGCCGCGTGTGTTCATGCTGGTGTTTGCCATGGGCACCGGTTTGGCGGGTTTGGCAGGGGTGATTGGCGGCTTTACCTTCATCACCGAACCCGCCATGGCCGCTACCGTGGGTTCCGTCATTTTTGTGGTGGTGGTGGTCGGCGGCATGGGTTCACTGAGCGGCGCGTTTTTGGCGTCTTTGGTGATCGGCATCGTGCAAACCTTTGCGGTGGCGATTGACTACTCGCTCTTGCAACTGTTCAAAGACATGGGTGTCGTGTTGTCCGCAGATTGGAAAAACAACAGCTTCATCAAACTCACGGTGTCGCAAGTCGCACCTATCCTGCCTTACCTCATGCTGGTGCTGATTTTGATTTTTCGCCCACGCGGTCTGCTGGGTAAACGGGACACATGAGCATGGCCAATTTGCTTTCTCGCTATGGTGTGTGGCTGGGCTTTGCGCTGGTGTTGCTGGTCGCTCCTTGGGTGTTCACCAGCAATTTGTCGCAAACCATGTTGTCGCAAATGGGCATTGCCATCATTGCTTGCCTGTCTTACAACTTGCTGCTGGGGCAGGGCGGCATGCTGAGTTTTGGCCATGCGGTCTACAGCGGCATGGGCAGTTACTTTGCCATCCACGCGCTCAACGCCATTGGCCAAGGCACGCTGCACCTGCCAGTGGTGGTGCTTCCCTTGGTGGGCGGCTTGGCTGGCATGGGGTTCGCCATTTTGCTGGGCTATGTGACCACCAAAAAATCGGGCACCACGTTTTCCATGATCACCTTGGGCATGGCCGAGTTGGTGTTTGCCATGTCGCTGATGTTCTCCGAATTTTTCGGTGGCGAAGCAGGGGTGTCGGCCAACCGCGTGGTGGGCGAGGCCTTCATGGGCATCACTTTTGGACCGCAGCGTCAGGTGTATTACCTCATCGCCTTTTACACCTTCTTGTCGGTAGCGCTGCTCTACGCCTTGACGCAAACGCCTTTGGGTCGCATCTTGAATGCAGTGCGTGACAACCCCGAGCGCGTCGAGTTTGTCGGCTACAACACCCAGCAAGTACGTTACCGCGCCTTCATCATCGCGGGCTTTTTCGCTGGCATTGCGGGTGGCTTGGGTGCTATCAATTTCGAGATCGTCACCGCCGAGGTGGTGGGGCCTGCCCGATCGGGGTCTTACTTGCTGTTCACGTTTTTAGGCGGCGCCACCTTCTTCTTTGGCCCTATCTTGGGCGGCATATTGATGGTGCTGGCCTTTGTGCTGCTGTCTGAAATCACCAAAGCGTGGTTGCTGTATTTGGGTTTGGTGTTTTTGTTCATGGTGGTGTATGCGCCTGGCGGTTTGGCGGGTTTGATCATGATGAACCTCAGGATTGCCAAAACCGGTGCATTGAAGCGTTTGCTGCCCTCTTATGCTGGCTTGGCTGTGGCCATGGGCTTGATGTTGGCCGGTGCAGGCGCTTTGGTGGAGATGATTTACCACCTGCAACTCGACGCCGCCAACGGTCCTGAACTCGCCTTTGCCGGTTGGGTTCTCAACACCGACAGCGCAACCACATGGCTTGTCTCACTGGCTTTACTGGCGATTGGTTTGGCGGTGTTTGAGACGGTGCGTCGCCGCTTTGCCCTGATCTGGGGCGATATTCAAACCGAGATTGCGGCCGCGCAACAGGCCAAGGAGGCCGCATGAGCGCGTACTCGCTGGAGCTTCAGGGCTTGACCAAACAATTTGGCAAGACAGAAATCATCCGTGGGGTGGATTTGCAAGTGGCGGCGGGCGAGCGGGTTGCCATCATCGGCCCTAACGGTGCGGGCAAGTCCACGCTGTTCAACCTCATCAGCGGACGCTTCGCCCCTACTTCAGGCAGCATCAGCCTTAAGGGGCAGCGCATCGACGGCCTCAAGCCTTTTGAGATCAATCGTCTGGGCTTATCGCGCAGCTTCCAAATCACCAACATCTTCCCCAAACTCAGCGTGTTTGAAAACCTGCGTTGTGCGGTGTTGTGGAGTTTGGGCCACCGTTACAGCTTTTGGTCCTTCTTGGGCAATTTGAAAGACGCTAATGACTTGGCCGAGCAATGGATGCTGCGCATACGCTTGGCGTCTAAGCGTGACACCTTGGCCATGAACCTCACCTATGCAGAGCAACGGGCCTTGGAAATTGGCATCACCATGGCCGGTGGCGCCGAGGTGGTGTTGCTCGATGAGCCCACGGCGGGCATGAACAACAGCGAGACCGAGCGTTTCATTGGCCTCATCAAAGAAGTCACCCAAGGCAAAACCTTGCTGGCGGTGGAACACGATATGGGCGTGGTGTTTGGCTTGGCCGACAAAATAGCCGTGCTGGTTTACGGTGAAATCATTGCGTTTGACACACCTGACAAGGTACGCGCCAACGCCCGTGTGCAAGAAGCCTATTTGGGCAGTTTGCAAGAGGGCCACTGAATGTTGCAAGTCAAAGACCTTCACGCCTATTACGGCAAAAGCCATGTGCTGCATGGCGTGAGCTTTTCGGTTGGTAAGGGCGAAATCGTGGCGCTGTTGGGTCGTAACGGCTCGGGGCGCTCCACCACCGCCAAAGCCATCATGGGACTGGTGGATGCCCAAGGCAGTGTCGAGTGGTTGGGCCAGCAAATCGTGGGGCGCAAGCCCTTCGAGATAGCCCACCTCGGGCTGGGCTATGTGCCTGAAAACCGCGACATCTTCCCCAAGCTCACGGTGCATCAAAACCTGTTGCTGGGCTTGAAGGGTAAGCAGCCCACAGGTCGTTGGGATTTTGAGGACATGTACAACTTGTTCCCACGCTTGCGCGAACGTCAACATACCGAAGCTGGTGTGTTGTCGGGCGGCGAGCAGCAAATGCTCACCCTTTGCCGAAGCCTCATGGGCGACCCCGAACTCATCATCATTGATGAACCGACCGAGGGCTTGGCTCCCAAAATTGTCGAGCTGGTGGGGCAGTTTTTGCGCGAACTGCGCAACCGTGGCGTGTCTGTGCTGCTGATTGAGCAAAAACTCACCATCGCCATGCAAATATCGGACCGTACCTTGGTCATGGGGCACGGCAGCATGGTGTTTGACGGCACCCCTGACGCTTTGCGAGCCGACGCCGCCATCCGCAAGGAATGGTTAGAGGTATAAAATAGTACGATCGTTCTTTTTTACTTTCCCACCTGTTTCTGACAAGGAATTCCTATGAGTGCTGACTATGCAGTCCACGGCGACGTTGCCGTGATTACCTTGAACAACCCGCCTGTCAACGGGCTGGGTTTGGCCACTCGCCAAGCGTTCATCCAAGGCCTTGGCAAAGCCATGGCTGACGATGCGGTCAAAGCCGTGGTGGTCACGGGCGCAGGCAAGGCTTTTTCTGGCGGCGCTGACATCAAAGAATTTGGCTCGCCCAAGGCCATCCAAGAACCGCATTTGCTCACCCTCATCAATGCAATTGAAAATGCCACCAAACCGGTGGTGGCTGCGATTCACACGGTGGCCATGGGCGGTGGCTTGGAGTTGGCACTGGGTTGCCACTTCCGCATTGCAGCACCCGGCACCGATGTGGCTTTGCCTGAAGTCAAGCTCGGCTTGATCCCTGGCGCAGGTGGTACACAGCGCTTGCCACGTGTGCTGGGCGTCGAACCTGCACTGAACATGATCGTCAGTGGTGAGCCCATCAAGAGCGAGATGCTGGCCATGCTCCCGGGCCAAAAACTGTTCGATCAGATGGCCACTTCAGCAGCTACCTTGATGGACGAAGCCATCGCCTTTGCCAAAAGCGTCGTCGGTACTTCACCACTGCCACGTGTGCGTGACATGCCCTGCAAGCATCCCAACGCAGACGCTTTCTTCAAATTCACCACCAATATGGTCAACGGCATGACCAAGGGCAAATACCCCGCGCCCCTGAAATGCATTGAAGCGGTACAAAACGCCACCAAGATGAAGTTCGACCAAGGCATGGAAGCCGAGCGCGAAATCTTCACCAACCTGATGTTCACCCCCGAGTGCCGCGCTTTGCGCCATTTGTTTGTGGCGCAACGTGCCACCACCAAAATCGCCGATGTGCCCGCTGACACCCCCGTGCGTGAAATCAAAAGCGTGGCGGTTATTGGTGCGGGCACCATGGGTGGCGGCATCAGCATGAACTTCCTCAATGCAGGTATTCCGGTGAAGATTTTGGAGATGAAGCAAGAAGCCTTGGACAAAGGCATTGCCATCATCGAGAAGAACTATCAAGCCCAGGTGAAAAAAGGCAAGCTGAAAGAAGACAAATTCCTGCAGCGCATGGGTTTGTTGTCGAGCACCTTGAACTATGAGGATTT
>CALPPP020000095.1 GCA_943325485.2 Rickettsia typhi | reverse complement strand
CACCAAGGACTACCCGATCATGGTGGGCGAGTTCGAGCCGGATAAAACCGCCCAAAACAAAGCGACCCCCGAGAAAGCAGCAGCACCCAATGCCACCCAACTGCTGGGGCTGACTGTCAGTGATTTGACTGACGCCTTGAAAAAAGAACTCAACCTCAAAGGCGGTGTACGTGTTGACGCTGTGGCTGACCCCGCTTTGAAAGCCGGTATCCGAGAGGGTGATGTGGTGGTGCAGGTCGCCAACACCGAGGTGGCCGATGTAAAGGCTTTTACCCAACTGCTCACGCGCTTGGACAAAAGCAAGCCCATCAATGTGCTTTTGCGTAGGGGCGAGTGGGCGCAGTACACCGTTATTCGACCGCGCTAAGCCCTTTGAATACAAAGGGTTTACCCTTGGCGCTATTTGACGGATTCACCCAACGATTTAAAAATATATTTTCAATTTTCAGGGTTGATGGGAAGTCGCCCTGTTTAAACATAAAATTGTCTAAAGAATTGATTCTAAAAACTTAAATCGATATAAAAGGACGGAAAATAACCACCATGCGAGATTCAGAAGACTTCCCCCTCAACGCTCCACAGCTCACCCACAAGTTGTTCTGTTGTTTTTGCGCTGATTCTGTGGATAAGTTGTGAATAAATTCTGTGTGGCTGTCTTGCAACGAAGGCTTGAGAGACTTGTAAGGACTTTGGGCAAGCGCCTTTTTCCCTACAATGAATTCCCAACTATCGCAGTTGCCATAGATTGTTGGTTCCGGGCGCGTCATAACCTGACGCGCCCTTTTTTATGCTTTTCTCCTCTGTAAATTCAAATACTTAACTGCTTGCTTTGATGAACCACATCAGAAATTTTTCCATCATTGCGCACATTGACCACGGCAAATCCACGCTTGCAGACCGCTTGATTCAGCGCTGCGGTGGTTTGAGTGACCGAGAGATGGAGGCACAGGTCCTCGACTCAATGGATATCGAAAAAGAGCGGGGGATAACCATCAAGGCGCAGACCGCTTCGCTGCGCTACAAGGCAAAAAACGGCGAGATTTACAACCTGAATTTGATCGACACACCGGGTCATGTCGATTTTTCCTACGAGGTGAGTCGTTCCTTGTCCGCCTGTGAAGGTGCCTTGTTGGTGGTGGACGCCAGCCAAGGCGTGGAAGCGCAGACGGTGGCCAACTGCTACACCGCACTCGACTTGGGCGTCGAGGTGGTGCCCGTGCTCAACAAGATGGATTTGGCCTCGGCCGATCCCGAGAACGCCAAAACAGAAATTGAAGATGTGATCGGCATCGACGCGTCTGACGCTATTCCTTGCTCGGCCAAAACCGGCATGGGCGTGGACGAGATTTTGGAAGCAGTGGTCGCCAAAATCCCGCCGCCCCAAGGCAATCCCGATGCGCCCTTGCGAGCCATGATCGTCGACAGCTGGTTCGACACCTATGTGGGCGTGGTCATGCTGGTGCGTGTCGTCGATGGCCGCTTGGCCAAAGGTGAGCGCTTCAAGATGATGGCCACCAACGCGGTCTACAACGCCGACAGTCTTGGCGTGTTCACACCCGCCAACGAGTCACGGGAATCTTTGGAAGCCGGTGAGGTGGGTTACATCATTGCCGGCATCAAAGAATTGCAAGCCGCCAAGGTGGGCGACACCATCACTTTGGAGAAAAAGCTGCCCAACAACCTCGGGCCTGCAGAGCAAGCCTTGCCTGGTTTCAAGGAAATCCAGCCGCAGGTGTTTGCGGGCCTGTACCCCACCGAAGCCAACCAGTACGACGCCTTGCGGGACGCCTTGGAAAAACTCAAGCTCAACGATTCGTCACTGCGCTACGAACCCGAGGTGTCACAGGCGCTGGGCTTTGGTTTTCGCTGCGGCTTTTTGGGGCTGTTGCACATGGAAATTGTGCAAGAGCGCTTGGAGCGGGAATTCGATCAAGACCTGATCACCACCGCGCCCAGCGTGGTGTACGAGGTGCTGCGGGCCGATGGCGAGGTCATCATGGTGGAGAACCCCTCCAAGATGCCCGAAGCCAGCAAGATGGAAGAAATCCGCGAGCCCATCGTTACCGTGCATTTGTACATGCCGCAAGACTATGTGGGCGCGGTCATGACCTTGGCGAACCAAAAGCGCGGGGTACAGCTGAATATGGCGTACCACGGTCGCCAAGTCATGCTGACCTATGAAATGCCTTTGGGTGAAATCGTTTTAGACTTTTTCGACAAACTCAAAAGCGTGAGCCGTGGTTATGCCTCCATGGACTACGAGTTCAAAGAGTACCGCGCATCGGATGTGGTGAAGGTCGATATTTTGTTTAATGGCGAGCGGGTGGATGCCCTTTCCATCATTGTTCACCGCAGTCAGTCGCAGTACCGTGGCCGTGCGGTGGTCTCCAAAATGCGCGAAATCATCAGCCGTCAAATGTTCGATGTGGCCATCCAAGCAGCGATTGGCGCCAACATTATTTCGCGCGAAACCATCAAAGCTTTGCGTAAAAACGTGCTGGCAAAATGCTATGGTGGCGACATCAGTCGCAAGCGCAAACTTTTAGAGAAACAAAAAGCAGGCAAGAAACGCATGAAACAAATCGGATCGGTAGAAGTGCCCCAAGAAGCCTTTTTGGCGATATTGCAGGTGGAAGATTGATCGCCGCCATCACCGGCTTGGTCTTGGCCGCTTTTGTTGGCTATGCCGGCGCTTGGTACGCTGGTATCGTGGAAGGCAATTTTGCTTTGCTGTTGTTGATGGCCACCACTGTCACCGGTGTGTATTGGGTGGCTGAGAAATTGTATTTTTGGCCGAATCGTCAACGCACAGCCCAAGCTTTGCAAGACCAATATGCCAAGCGTGAACAAGAGTTGTCCCAGCAGGGCATCGCCACACCACCCGAGCACCAGCAACTGGCCGCCAAAGTAGAGGAGATCTACCGCCAACCTTGGTGGCTGGACTGGACCGCAGGTTTGTTTCCCGTCATTGCCGCGGTGTTCATCTTGCGTTCTTTTTTGTTTGAGCCCTTCAAAATTCCCTCAGGCTCCATGATCCCCACCTTGCATGTGGGTGACTTGATTTTGGTCAACAAATTTCATTACGGCATCCGTTTGCCTGTCATCAACCACAAACTGACCGACGGTAACGCGGTGCAGCGTGGCGACGTCATGGTGTTTCGCTACCCACCCAAGCCCAGCTTGGACTACATCAAGCGCGTCATAGGTATCCCTGGCGACGAGATCGCTTACATCAACAAGCAACTCACTATCAATGGCCAGCTGGTGGCTAAAACCGCCATTCCCGATTTTTTTGACGCAGACAATATGCGCTACAGCAAGCAGTTCGAAGAACCCATGCCGATTGGCAGCACACCGTCTGACATGAAAAATCTGCGGACCCACCGTTTGTTGAACGAAGAACGTGCGCCGGCTTTTGTGAGCGGTATCGATGACTTTGCTTACAAAGAAAACTGCACTTACAACGTCGAAGGTTTTGTTTGCAAAGTGCCAGCCGGTCATTACTTCATGATGGGTGACAACCGCGACAACTCCTTGGATTCCCGCTACTGGGGCTTTGTGCCCGACCAAAACATCGTGGGCAAAGCCTTTTTTGTCTGGATGAATTTTGGCAACCCCTCTCGGGTCGGTGGTTTTGACTGACGATGGCCGAGGTGCATGAGAAGTTGACCACCTCGGGCTTGCAAGACAGGTTAAAGCACCGCTTTGCCCAGCCTCAGCTGCTTGAGCTGGCCTTAACCCACCGCAGTTTCAGCAGCCAACACAATGAGCGCCTGGAGTTTTTAGGCGACTCGGTGCTTAATTTGGCGGTGTCGCGCATGCTCTATACCGCTTTGCGTGACCAGCCGGAGGGCGACCTTTCCCGTGTACGCGCCAATTTGGTCAAGCAAGACACCTTGCACCGTTTGGCGGTGGAATTGGGTTTGAGCGGCTTGATCCGTTTGGGCGAGGGCGAGATGCGCTCGGGTGGTCAAAAGCGTCCCTCTATCTTGGCGGATGCCTTAGAAGCCATCATCGGCGCGGTATTGATGGACGCTGGTTACCAGGCCGCTGAAAGCTTGGTGCTGCGCTTGTTTGAGAAGGTGGCTATCTCTCCGACGATGACCGCTGCTGCCAAAGACCCCAAAACCGAATTGCAAGAGTGGTTACAAGCACGGCGTATGCAACTGCCTATCTACCGTGTAGCGGGCACGACGGGGGCGGCTCACCAACAAACCTTCGATGTCGAGTGCGAAATCGTGGAGTTAAAGCAAGCCCAGCGCGGTATTGGTAACTCGCGGCGCAGCGGCGAGCAAGCGGCTGCGGCCGCCATGCTCCAATGGCTGCAGGAGCATCCTTTATGACAGAACCTTTAAGCCCTGCATCAACAGGCAAGCAACGCTGTGGCTTGGTGGCCATTGTGGGCAAGCCCAATGTGGGTAAATCCACTTTGCTGAACGCCTTGGTGGGGCAAAAAATCAGCATCACCTCGCGCAAAGCGCAAACCACACGCCACCGCATCACCGGCATCCGCAGCACGGGCGACACCCAGTTTATTTTTGTCGACACACCTGGCTTTCAAACCGACCACGCCAACGCCTTGAACCGCTCGCTCAACAAAACCGTCATGGGTGCTGTGAGCGATGTGGACTTGGTGCTGTTTGTGGTGAATGCCGGCAGTTTTGCTGCAGCCGATGCCAAGGTGCTGGCGCTGCTGCACAAAGGCATTCCCGCTTTGCTGATTGCCAACAAGCTCGACAAAGTCCATCGCCGCGAAGACATCGCCCCTTGGTTGCAAGAGATGCAAACACGCCACCCGTTTGCGCAGTTCATGCCCATGTCGGCGAAAAATTCCAAGGACATCGAGCGTTTGCTGACCCAGTGCCAAGCCTACCTGCCCCAACAAGCTTGGTGGTACAGCGAGGATGAACTCACCGACCGCAGCGAAAAGTTTTTGGCCAGTGAAATCATCCGAGAAAAACTGTTTCGCTTCACCGGCGACGAGCTGCCCTACACCTCCACCGTCATCATCGATAAATTCAGCGAAGAGCCGGGCAAAACCGTGTCTCGCATGGTGCGCATTGCGGCCACCATCGTGGTCGAGCGCGATGGTCACAAAGCCATGGTGATCGGCGAGGGCGGTGAGCGCTTGAAGCAAATCGGCACCTTGGCCCGTCAAGAGTTAGAGAAGTTGATGGATGCCAAAGTGTTCATTGAACTGTGGGTGAAGGTGCGCTCGGGCTGGGCCGATGACGAGGCGCGGGTGCGCAGCTTTGGCTACGAGTAAAGCTGCAACGCTCAGGGTTCTGGATGAACCCGCTTTTGTGCTCCACCACTATGACTGGAGCGAATCCAGTCGTATTTTGGAAGTTTTCACCCGCCACCACGGGCGGGTGGCCTTGGTCGCCAAGGGAGCTAAACGACCCACCTCCCATTTGCGTGCCGTGTTGCTGCCCCTGCAACCCTTGTCGCTTTGTTATGGCGGCGACGCTGAAATTCGCACCTTGAAGAGTGCCGAGTGGGCGGGTGGCCATGTCATGCCCAGTGGCGAGGCATTGCTGTCGGGCTATTACCTGAATGAACTCTTGTTGCGCTTATTGGCCCGTGACGACCCGCATCCCGCGTTGTTTGATACCT
>CALPPP020000094.1 GCA_943325485.2 Rickettsia typhi | reverse complement strand
GTTTGACGGGCTCACACCTTTGCAAACTTTGGCCATGGCGGTCTCGCAACGCCTAGGGATGGGTGCAGCAGCGCTGCGACCGCTGGGGCATGACCCGCGTGTTGCTAAGCGTTGTGAAGATTTGCTCAGCCAGTTCCACTTGCTTGAAGTCATGGATCAACCGACGCAGCAACTCGCCTATGGCAAACGACGTTTGCTTGAAATGGCGATCGCCTTGGCATGTGAGCCCAGTGTGCTTTTACTGGACGAACCGGTGGCGGGTGTACCTGCGGGTGAGCGTGAAGAGCTTTTGCGCACCGTGGCGGCATTGCCAGCGGATGTGAGCGTCTTGCTGATCGAACACGACATGGACTTGGTGTTCAGCTTTGCCAAAAGCATGACAGTCATGGTCAATGGGGCGGTGCTGACAGAAGGCACACCTGCAGAGATGGCGGCTGATGCTCGCGTGCGCGAGGTTTACTTGGGCCATGGAGGCAAGCATGGCTGAGTTGCTACACATTGACAACCTGACTGCTGGCTACGGTGAAGCGGTCATCTTGCATGATGTCTGTTTGTCATTGGCGCAAGGCGAAACACTGGCGCTCTTGGGGCGCAATGGCACGGGAAAAACTACTCTTATCAACACCATTGCGGGTGCAGCCCGCCAGCACGGGGGTCGTATTCTTTTGGGCGGCGAGGCTTTGCACACCTTGGCTTCACACCAAAGGGCGGCAGCCGGCATTGGCTGGGTTCCCCAAGAACGTGATATTTTCAAATCGCTCACGGTGTTGGAAAACCTGACCGCGGTTGCCAGACCAGGTGCTTGGACACCTTCGCGTGTGTTTGAGATGTTTCCGCGCTTGGCCGAGCGTAAAAGCAATATGGGCAATCAACTCTCGGGCGGTGAGCAGCAGATGTTGGCCGTTGGTCGGGCCTTGGTGCTCAACCCTAGGCTTTTGTTGCTGGATGAACCTCTAGAGGGCTTGGCTCCCATCATCGTGGAGGAGTTGCTACGGGCCATTGCACGTATCACTCGGGATGAAGGTCTGTCGGCCATCATCGTCGAACAACACCCCCAAGCGATATTGGCCATCAGTCACCAAGCCGTGGTGCTGGACCAGGGACGTGTCATTCACCGTGGTTCAGCTTCAGACTTAATAACACAGCCTGCGTTGCTAGACAGCTTGCTGGGTATTGCGGTCCCTAAGGATTGACACATGGATCTATTGTTTTCTCACACTTATCTGGGCTGTTTTTTGGCAGCACTCATAGGTTTGCAATTGGGCAGCTTTCTCAATGTGGTGGTGTGGCGTTTGCCTTTGATGATGCAACGCCAATGGGAAGCTGACTGCGCTCAACTTCAAGAAGCCCCCAGCGAGCCAGCAGAGGCTTTCAATTTGTTCACACCTCGCTCGCATTGCCCTGCTTGCAAAACACCTTTGCGTATGCGTGACCTGGTTCCTGTCTTGAGTTACCTTTGGCTCAAGGGCAAGTGTGGTCATTGTGGTGTGGCGGTGTCTGTGCGCTACCCCTTGGTGGAGCTGACTGTGGCCTTGCTCTGGGGGTTTTGTGCTTGGCGTTGGGGGTTTTCTGTCGAGGCCTTGGCATGGGCTGGTTTTGGCAGTGCGCTGCTGACCTTGGCCTTGATTGACGCAGACACCATGTTGCTGCCAGACAGCTTGACCTTGCCCTTGTTGTGGGCGGGTATCTTGTGTGCTTCTATCGGAGTGATTCAACTGCCTCTTATGCAAAGCGTGTGGGGCGCCGCAGCAGGGTATGGCGTGTTGTGGGTGGTGCAAACTGTCTTCAAGCTCATCACAGGCAAGCAAGGCATGGGTGAGGGCGATTACAAATTGTTGGCGGCCTTGGGTGCTTGGTTGGGTTGGCTGGCCTTGCCCATGGTTTTGCTCATGGCTTCGCTGTTGGGCGTGATCGTGGCTTTGGCAATGCGTTGGCGTGGGAGTTTGAAAGCCGGCGAGCCTTTGCCGTTTGGCCCTTATTTGGTTTTGGCGGGTCTTGTGTGTGCTGCGGTCGATTTGCACAGCGGTTTGTATTCCTTTTAATCTCTTTGTAGCTATGAACCCTTTGCCTCAACCCCCTTACGCCATTCCCTGCATGTACATGCGAGGTGGCACCTCCAAGGGTCCATTTTTCAAAGAAGCCGACTTGCCCACGGACACGGCCACACGTGACCGTGTGCTCTTGGCCATCATGGGCTCGCCGGATAAACGACAAATCGATGGCATGGGTGGCGCGCACCCACTCACCAGCAAAGTAGGCATCGTTCGACCCAGTACTACCCAAGGTGTTGACCTTGATTTTCTGTTTGCTCAACTGCAACCCGACAAAGACACGGTAGACACCACGCCCAACTGCGGCAATATGTTGGCCGCAGTCGTGCCTTTTGCACTCGCGTCTGGCATGGTGAAAGCACAAACCGACAGCACCACTTTGCGGGTACTGACCCTCAACACTGCTATGCAATGCGACATCACGGTGCAAACACCCATGGGTCCTGATGGCCAACGTTTTGTCGCTGACCAAGGCGATGCGCGTATTGACGGCTCGCCGGGTACCTCAGCACCCATCACCATCAACTTCCTTGACACAGCTGGCTCGGTGTGCAGCGGTTTGCTGCCGACTGGCAATGTGAAAGACCGAGTTCATGTAGCGCCCACCGATAAACACAGCGGCTTTGAGCCATTCACGATTGACGTCACTTGCATTGACAACGGCATGCCTTTGGTCCTTTTCAAAGCCAGCGACTTGGGACGCACAGCTTATGAATCTGTCGATGTGTTGAATGCAGATACTGAACTCAAAACTCGAATCGAGGCCCTGCGCTTGCAAGTCTCGTTGTTGATGGGCTTGGGCGATGTCAGCGCCAAGAACTACCCCAAAATGACTTTGATTGCCCCGCCTGTGAACGGCGGTGCATTGACCACCCGCAGCTTCATCCCCCATGTTTGTCATGACGCCATAGGTGTGCTGGCAGCTGTCACTGTGGGTACGGCCTGTGTATTGCAAGGCTCGGTGTGCGAAGGCGTGGCGGTGATGCAAGCCGGCGACCATCAGGCCTTGTCGGTAGAGCATCCCACCGGCGAGTTCAGCGTGGCCTTGCAAACACGCGCTGCCCCCCACTTGCCCGGTGGTCATGAGGTGACGCAAGCTGCGTTGTTGCGCACAGCGCGGCTCATCATGCGCGGCGAGGCCATGGTGCCTGCCACTGTTTGGAATTCTGGAGACAAGACATGAGTTTGATCATTGACTGCCACGGTCACTACACCACAGCGCCCAAAGCATTGGAAGATTGGCGCAACCAACAAATCGCGGGCATCAAAGACCCATCGCTGAAGCCAAAGGCGTCAGACTTGAAGATCAGCGATGACGAGCTGCGCCACAGCATCGAAACCAATCAGCTCAAGTTGATGAAAGAGCGGGGCAGTGACATCACTTTGTTTTCGCCGCGCGCTTCCTTCATGGCGCACCATATTGGCGACTTTGCAGTTTCCAGCACATGGGCGGCGATTTGCAACGAACTGTGCTTCAGGGTGTCTTCCTTGTTTCCAGACCATTTTGTGCCTGTTGCCATGTTGCCGCAGTCACCCGGTGTTGACCCGGCCACGTGTATCCCTGAACTGGAAAAGTGCGTCAAAGACTATGGCGCGGTCGGCATCAACCTGAACCCAGACCCCTCTGGTGGTCATTGGACCTCGCCCCCTTTAAGTGACAAACACTGGTACCCCATTTACGAAAAAATGGTGGAGTACGACTTGCCAGCCATGATCCATGTGTCCACCAGTTGCAATGCGTGTTTTCACACCACGGGGGCGCATTACCTCAATGCCGACACCACAGCCTTTATGCAGTGCCTGACCAGCGATTTGTTCAAAGACTTCCCCACCTTGAAATTTTTGATTCCCCACGGCGGCGGTGCAGTTCCCTACCACTGGGGACGCTTCAGAGGCCTGGCCCAAGAGCTGAAAAAACCCTTGCTTGAAGACCATTTGCTCAACAACATCTTCTTTGATACCTGTGTGTACCACCAACCGGGCATCGATTTGTTGAACACTGTCATTCCTGTGAAAAATGTGTTGTTTGCTTCAGAGATGATTGGTGCAGTGCGTGGCATTGATCCCCAAACAGGACACTATTACGATGACACCAAGCGCTATATCCAAGCCAGTACGTTGCTGAGCGACGCTGACCGTCACCAGATTTATGAAGCCAATGTGCGCCGCGTGTTTCCACGCTTGGACACACGTTTGAAACAGAAAGGACTTTGAGATGCATTACCCCCTAGGAACCGTCAAACGCCATATCCAACGTGCCGACAGAGGCGCGGTCGAGCAGCTTGGGCTTTACGGTGTGGCAACGGTTCATGAAGCCATGGGCCGTTTAGGTTTGATGCACACCATCATGCGCCCCATCTATACCGGTGCCCGTGTGTCAGGTACCGCTGTCACCGTGTTGCTTCACCCCGGTGACAACTGGATGATGCACGTGGCGGCAGAACAAATCCAACCTGGTGATATTGTGGTGGCGGCTATCACCGCACCCTGCACCGATGGCTATTTCGGTGACTTGTTGGCCACCTCTTTCATGGCCCGCGGCGCACGTGCGCTCATCATTGATGCAGGTGTGCGCGACGTGGCAGAACTCACGCAGATGGGGTTTCCCGTGTGGAGCCGTGCCATCAGCGCCAAGGGCACGATCAAAGCCACGTTAGGTTCTGTGAATGTGCCTGTGGTGTGTGCCGGTGCTGCGGTGAACGCTGGTGACGCCATCTTGGCTGACGACGATGGTGTGGTGGTAGTGCCGGCCAGCATCGCGCAGCAAGTGGCTGATGCGGCAGCTGCCCGCGAAGCCAATGAAGGTGAAAAGCGCGCCAAACTGGCTTCGGGTGTCTTAGGCTTGGACATGTACAACATGCGCGAACCACTGGCCAAGGCTGGCTTGAATTACATCGATTAAGACCATGAAACCTACTTCTGGTGATTTCACCAAAACTGATGGCTGGCTGGACTGGTTCGATGGCCCTGCCAAGCCGCGGTTTGTGCTACCTGCTGGTGCGGTGGATGCGCATTGCCATGTGTTTGGCCCAGGTGAAGAGTTTCCTTACGCGCCCGAGCGCAAGTACACCCCTTGTGATGCTTCAAAGGAACAGTTGTTTGCGCTGCGTGACCATTTGGGTTTTGACAAGAACGTGATCGTGCAAGCCACTTGCCACGGCGCTGACAACCGTGCTTTGGTGGATGCTTTGCGGCATTCGCAGGGCAGGGCGCGTGGTGTGGCGACTGTCAAGCGGGACGTGACCGACCAAGCCTTGCAAGACATGCACGAGGCAGGTGTGCGCGGGGTACGTTTCAATTTCGTCAAACGTTTGGTCGACTTCACGCCCAAAGACGAGTTGATGGAAATCGCCCAGCGCATCAAATCCTGGGGCTGGCATGTGGTCATTTATTTTGAGTCAGTGGACCTGCCCGAGTTGTGGGACTTCTTCACCGCGTTGCCCACCACCGTGGTGGTTGACCACATGGGCAGGCCCAATGTGCAGCAGCCTGTGGATGGACCCGAGTTCAGTTTGTTCATGAAGTTCATGCATGAGCATGACAATGTGTGGAGCAAGGTGTCTTGCCCCGAGCGTTTAAGCATCATCGGCCCCAAGGCTTTGCATGGCGAACAAAGCGCTTACCAAGATGTGCTGCCTT
>CALPPP020000093.1 GCA_943325485.2 Rickettsia typhi | reverse complement strand
GTCGGCATTGAGCTTGATTTGCTCGGGCGTCAAGGGCGGGCGGGTGCTGTTGCGCCCCGACGGGTCGCCAATCAGCGAGGTGAAGTCACCGATCAAAAAGATCACCTGATGGCCCAAATCCTGCAGTTGCCGCATTTTGTTGAGCACCACGGTGTGACCGATGTGGATGTCCGGCGCGGTGGGGTCCAGGCCCAGCTTGATGCGCAAGGGCGTGCCGCTGGCGTGTGAGCGTTGGAGTTTTTTCAGCCACTCTTGCTCAGGCAGTAATTCCTCGCAACCACGTCGTGTGATTTGCATGGCATGCAAAACCTCTTCTGAAATTGAGGTTTCCGATGTAGATCCTTGATTCATATAAAAATTTGAGATTTTTGTCAATAAAAAGTGCTTGTATACTCTGCGCTCATTTGAACGGGCTTGGAACTTCCTTGGCCTGCTCGGTTTAAACACAGGATATTGCAGTTTGCAACAGTCAGACACACCTTCTTCGCAAGACGCGGTGCCCACTTCCAAACCATGGATGTGGCATATCAGTCTGTTGCTGCTTTTGGGTGCAAGCGGCGCATTGGCTGTGGCTGGATTGTCGCCGCTTTCTTCCTCGCTTCCTGTTAAACAGTTGGTGGAGTCCGTCAGTACCCTGTCGCTAGACAATCAAATACAAAGTTTAAAGAGGGGCGATATTCGCCTTTACCGCGCAGACACTTCACGCTCGAGCGACAGTGCTGACAGTTTGTTGGCCCGATTGAATGTCAGCGATGCGCAGGCTGCTGAGTTCATGCGCGCGAATGCCTTGGTACGTGTCAATTTGCTTGGCCGTGCTGGTCGCTCGATCCGCGCCGAAATGGACGATGACAACCGCTTGCTGCGATTGACAGCCCGTTGGGCCACCGACAGCAGTGTCAGCTTTCAACGCTTGGTCATCGAACGTCAAGACCTAGGTTTTGTTGCGCGGCTTGAAACTGGCGAGCTTGCTTCCTCTGTCCGTCTTTCCAGCGCGTTCATTCAAAGCTCTTTGTTTGCCGCCACCGATGATGCTCACATACCAGACAGCATCGCGGTTCAGTTGGCTGAAATTTTTTCTGGCGATATCGATTTTCACCGTGCACTGCGCGTGGGTGACCGCTTCAGTGTGGTCTATGAAACCCTCGAAGCTGATGGTGAGACCCTCAAGTCGGGCAAAGTATTGAGTGCTGAGTTTGTCAACCGCGGCAAATCATTTCAAGCCATGTGGTTTCAAGAAAACACTAACCATCCCGGCGGCTATTACACCCTTGACGGACAAAGTTTGCGTCGCACTTACCTAGCTTCCCCATTGACCTTCTCGCGTATCAGCAGTGGTTTCAAAATGCGCTTTCACCCCATCTTGCAAACTTGGCGTGCGCATTTAGGGGTAGATTACGCGGCCCCCACGGGTACACCTGTGCGCTCGATTGGCGCAGGTGTGGTTGAAAGTGCAGGCAATTTAGGTGGCTATGGCCAAGCAGTCGTTGTGAAACACCAAAACGGCCACTCCACGGTTTATGCCCATTTGAGTCAAATGCTGGTTAAGCGTGGACAGTCTGTCGCGCAAGGTCAGTCCATTGGCAAAGTGGGTGCCACCGGATGGGCAACAGGTCCGCATCTGCATTTTGAGTTTCGCGTTAATGGCAAACACCAAGACCCTCTGGTGATGGCACGAAAAAGCGAGAGCGTGCCCGTGTCTGCCCAAGCGCGACCTGCATTTGATCAATTGGCTAAGCAGGTTGGCCAACAATTGGCCTCTGCCTCGCTGGCGCTGCCTGCACCCTGACCGTCCAATGTCCACGCTCTACATAGGCGTGATGTCGGGAACTTCTCTTGATGGTGTTGACGCTGTTTTGGTGGACTTTGCATCTGGTTGTCGTGTGCTGGGTCACCAAACCTTGCCCTTATCTCCACTTTTAAAGCAAAGCCTGCTGGACCTCAACCATGCTGGTTTGAACGAATTGCATCAATCCGCGTTGGCCGCCAATGCTTTGGCCAAGATCTATGCCAACGCCATTGATTTACTGCTGGATCAGCAAGGACTGCGCTCTGCTTCGGTTCGTGCCGTTGGGGTCCATGGGCAAACCGTGCGGCACCAACCAGGCTTACACGATGGCGTGGGCTACACCCTTCAACTCAATAACCCCTCTTTGCTCGCAGAACTTTGTGGCATTGATGTGGTGGCTGATTTTCGCAGCAGAGATGTTGCGGCTGGCGGCCAAGGTGCGCCTTTGGTGCCTGCCTTTCACCAATCTCTGTGGGGTAGCACGGCAGAAACAAACGTCATACTGAACATCGGAGGCATGGCCAACCTCAGCATCTTGCACCCAGATAACAGTGTTCTAGGTTTTGACTGCGGCCCTGGCAATGTTCTGCTCGATCTGTGGTGCCAGCAACACCTCGGTCAAGCATATGACGCCGATGGTGCTTGGAGCGCCAAAGGAAAACCGTCTGAAGCATTGATTGAACACATGCTGACCGAGCCTTTTTTTGCACTTGCACCACCCAAAAGCACAGGCCGCGATTTGTTTCATGCACAGTGGCTTGCTCAATACCTTTCAGATTTTCAATCCCTGTCGCCTGTGGATGTTCAAGCCAGCTTGGTGCACCTGAGCGCTCGCAGTGCCACAGAGGCTGTTGCCCGTTTTGCGCCCAAGGCCTGCGTTTTATGGGTCTGTGGCGGCGGGGCCTACAACCTGCAACTGATGTCACTGCTTGCCAGCTATCTGCCCGAGGTTGCAGTCAGCACCACAGCGTCGCATGGCTTGCCACCCTTACAAGTGGAAGCGGCTGCGTTTGCTTGGTTGGCCAGGCAATTTGTTTTGGGTTTGCCTGGCAACCTGCCCGATGTGACAGGTGCCAAAGGCTTGCGTGTCTTGGGCGGGCTGTACCCCGCTTAAAACTTAAGCAGAGAAAGAAGAACCGCAGCCACAGGTAGAAGTGGCATTGGGGTTTTTAATAACGAACTGGGCACCTTGCAAATCTTCCTTGTAGTCGATTTCGGCACCTAATAAATACTGGTAGCTCATGGCGTCAATCAGCAAGGACACACCATTTTTAGTCATGGTGGTGTCGTCTTCATTGGTGATCTCATCAAACGTGAAGCCATATTGAAAGCCCGAGCAACCGCCGCCTTGGACAAAAACTCGCAATTTCAAATCGGTATTGCCTTCTTCAGCGATCAAATCGGCCACTTTGGCGGCCGCGCTGTCGGTGAACACGATGGGTTCGGGCATGGTGGTAGGTGTTGCTTCGGCTAAGGCACTCATGGCGCACTCCAATATCTTGATGGGTCAATAGTAACCTAGTTTACTCAACAATACCCCAGGCAGGGTCATTTAGTTTGACCAAAAAAAACCGCCAGCAGGTGAATGCCAGCGGCTCTTGTTTGGTCTTGCCCACACGATGTGGGCACAACAGCATCAGCGTTTGCTGAACTGCTTACGGCGACGAGCACCGTGCAAACCGACCTTTTTACGCTCAACTTCACGCGCATCGCGGGTGACAAAGCCTGCTGCGGACAGCACGGGCTTGAGCGTTGCGTCGTAATCGATCAAGGCGCGGGTGATGCCGTGACGGGCAGCCCCTGCTTGACCAGACTCGCCACCGCCTTGCACATTGATCTGGATGTCGAAAGATTCGGCATGTTGCGTCAAAAACAGGGGTTGTTTGGCGATCATGATGGAGGTCTGACGGCCGAAATATTCGGCGATGTCTTTGCCATTGATCTTGATTTGACCCGTGCCTTTTTTCAGAAACACACGGGCAACGCTGGATTTACGTCGGCCGGTGCCATTGTTCCATTCACCAATCATTTAGACGCTCCTGGGATATCCAGCACTTTAGGCTGTTGGGCGGTATGGGGATGCTCGGCTCCGCCGTACACCTTGAGCTTTTTAATCATGGCAAATCCCAAAGGACCTTTGGGCAGCATGCCTTTGACCGCTTTTTCCAAAGCACGGCCGGGGTGCTTGGCTTGCATATCGCGAAAGTTCATGCTGGAGATGCCACCTGGGTAGCCAGAATGGCGGTGGTACATCTTGTCCAAGGACTTATTGCCTGTGACACGAATTTTGGATGCGTTGATGACGACAATGTAGTCGCCGGTATCGACGTGGGGCGTATAAATGGCTTTGTGCTTGCCGCGTAAACGGAGGGCTGCTTCGCTGGCAATCCGTCCGAGCACCTTATCGGTGGCGTCAATCACAAACCACTCATGCGTCACGTCAGCGGGTTTTGCGCTGAAAGTGGACATTTTTTTCCTAGAGTGGGTTGTGGGGCCCTTTTCCACGGTCGGTGTTCCTCTGCTGGGAACCTCTTAGGTGGGGATGACAACTTCGCCGCGGGGCCTTGTTCGCTGCGAAGCCTGCCATTCTATGCCATTTATTGGGTTTTCAAGCTATTTTGCTTTGGGCGGGTTACGATAGTGCATGTTCAGTTACCGCCACGCCTTTCATGCAGGAAACCATGCCGATGTCTTAAAACACACGGTTTTGATCTCGACGATGCATTATCTTGCACAAAAGGAGGTCGGTTACACCGCCATCGATACCCATAGCGGTCCTGGCCTTTACAAACTTGACAGCCCTGATGCCAAACAAAGCGGTGAAGCGCAAGAAGGTTTGTTGGCGCTGATTCGTAACAAATCCAAGCTTTCCGGCCCGATGGCCCCTGCTTTGCTGGCCTATCGCGCCGTCCTCGACCACTTCAATCCGCAAGGCGGTTTGTTGAACTACCCTGGTTCGCCATTTATCGCCCATCATCTGTTGCGCGAGCAAGACAAATTGAAGCTGTTTGAAATGCATCCTACCGATATTCGCGCCTTGATGGCGAATGTGGAAGCGCTGCAAGCAGGTCGCCAAACCATGGTGATGCACGAGGATGGTTTTATGGGCTTGCCCAAATACCTGCCTCCGCCCACCCGCCGAGGCTTGGTGTTCATTGACCCCAGCTATGAAATCAAACTCGATTACGAGCGCGTGGTGGTGGCTGTATCAACGGGTTTACAGCGATTTGCCACGGGTACTTTTGTGGTTTGGTACCCCATTATTCCGCGCCCGCAAGCGCACAGCTTGCCAAGACATTTGACCAATTTGGCTCGCCAATCTAACCGGCCTTGGCTGCATGCCACTTTACGCATACGTTCGGGGGCGCAACGCCCAGAAGCGGTCACCGGCGACCCCGTCAAACGGCTGGGATTGGTGGAAAGCGGTGTGGTGGTGATTAACCCGCCGTTCACTTTGAAAGAGGAATTGGAAGCCGCTTTGCCCCAAATGGTGCAACTCATGGGGCAAGACAAACAAGCGGGATTTACGCTGAACACCGGTTAGCCAACCGGCCGGTTGGCTAATTGATATACTGCTTTTACACCCTGTTGACCAAGGGCAATGGAGCTTCTCATGTACACACAGGCTTTGGACCTGAATCCCCCGCTGAACAATGCCACTGTCCCCTCGACGGACGCAGACAAACAAGCCCACTTTGAAGACACCATCAACCGCGAAGGCAAGATAGAGCCGCGCGACTGGATGCCCGAGCACTACCGCAAAACGCTGGTGCGCCAAATCAGCCAACACGCGCACAGCGAGATCGTCGGGATGCTGCCCGAAGGCAACTGGATCAGCCGCGCACCGAGCTTGAAACGCAAAGCCATCCTGATTGCCAAGGTGCAAGACGAGGGTGGCCATGGCCTGTACCTGTAC
>CALPPP020000092.1 GCA_943325485.2 Rickettsia typhi | reverse complement strand
GAGCGACGGCATGGGCATGGGCGACACAGAAATGCTCAGACAGTATCTGCAGTTGCAACCTGAACACAAACGCATGGTCAGGCAATGGGTGCGTATGTCACTGGTGTTTCAGCAAAACCACAGCCCTCGCCTCTAGGGCTTGACCAGCACCCACAGGACCCAATTTTTCGGCTGTTTTGGCTTTGACATTGACTTGGTTCACCTCAAGTTGCAAGGCTGCAGCAATGCGCTCGCGCATGGCACCAATGAAAGGCGCCAGCTTGGGCGATTGGGCAATCACGGTGCTGTCGATGTTGCTGATCTGCCAACCCGCCGCTTGCAGCATGACACCGGTGGCTTGCAACAACAACCATGAGTCAGCCCCTCGCCAACGCTCATCGCTGTCGGAAAAATGGGTGCCTATGTCGCCCAAGGCAGCTGCACCCAACAAAGCATCGGTGATGGCATGCAGCAGCACATCGGCGTCCGAATGCCCCAATAGCCCCAGATGAAAAGGAATCTCCACGCCACCGACCACCAAGCGCCTGCCAGGCACCAAAGCATGAATATCCCAGCCTTCACCGATGCGAAATTGCTCACTCATGCCAACACTCCAGGTCGCTGTTTGCGGTCATTCAGCACCGCTTCTGCCAAAGCCCAATCTTGGGGGTAAGTGACTTTGAAATTGAAAGAAGCACCCTCGATCAGCAAAGGTGCAAAGCCTTTTGCCTCCATGGCACTGGCCTCGTCAGTGATGTCTTCACTGGGTTGCTCAAGCGCCTGAGCCAAAGAACCCAAGCGAAACATTTGAGGCGTTTGCGCCAGCCATTTATCGCTGCGCTTCAAGGTGGCTGATACCCGTCCATCCACCGAAGCTTTCAAGGTATCAGGCAGGGGTAATGCCAGCAAGCCACCCACGCTGTCATTGACGCATGCTGCAAGCAAAGCTTGTATCAGTCGAGGGGTGATCAGGCAGCGTGCGGCATCATGCACCAGGACCCAATCGGTCGGGTCAACACCTTGCTCTTGCAAACTGCGTAACCCACCCAACACACTTTGCGCTCGGGTGGCGCCACCACGAGGCGTCAGGGTAAAAGCAGGATGGGGATGGTCTGTCAGAAGTTGAGCCATCAGACTGTCTTGGGGAGACACCACAAGCATGGCATGTCCCAGACCAGGCACAGCGGCAAAGGCTTTAAGGGTGTGCATCACCATGGGAACGCCTGCCAAGGGCGCGTACTGCTTGGGGATGTCAACGCCTGCTCGGCTGCCCGTGCCAGCACAGGGGATGACCACATGGAAGCGGGGATGCTTTGGGCTCATGGCTGGCGACTCATCATGGGCTCATTCTAGAATCCTCAGATTCCATGCAACTGCCTGCCCTCTCCAGCGTTCAACGCTACACCCTCCCCCGCCCTCCCGGTTCCGCTGATGCTGCTTTGCTGGCGAACTTGGTGGCGCGTGAAAAAGCCCAAGGCCGCCGTGTCAGCCTGATATGCGCCAACGCGTTCGATGCGCAGCGTTTGTTGGAAGAAATGCAGTTTTTCCAGCCCGACTTGGCCTGTGTGTTGTTCCCCGATTGGGAAACCCTGCCCTACGATGGTTTTTCGCCGCACCAAGATTTGATCAGCGAGCGTTTGGCCACCCTGTGGCGTATTTCTCAGGGCTTGGCCGATGTGGTGCTGATGCCTGCCACCACCGCTTTGTACCGTTTGGCACCGCCGTCGTTTTTAGCGGCTTACACCTTCCACTTCAAAGTCAAGCAACGATTGGATGACGCCCAGCTGAAACAGCAGCTGACCATGGCGGGCTACAGCCATGTGTCACAAGTGGTCAGCCCTGGTGAATACACGGTGCGCGGCGGCTTGATTGACCTCTTTCCCATGGGATCGCTGGTGCCCTACCGGGTTGATTTGTTTGATAACGAGATCGATTCGATTCGCACCTTCGACCCCGATACCCAACGCAGCCTCTACCCCGTGCCCGAGGTGCGTTTGCTGCCCGGTCGAGAGTTCCCCATGGACGAGGCGTCTCGGGCTTTGTTCAGAAGCCGTTGGCGTGAATTGCTCGACGGCGACCCTACCCGCAGCCGCATCTACAAAGACATGGGCAATGGCGTGGCGACTGCAGGCATTGAGTACTACCTGCCACTGTTTTTTGAAGAGACCGCCACGGTATTTGATTACTTGGGTGAGGCCTCGGTGGTGGTGCTTCATGGTGACCTTGAACCTGTGTTGCAAAGTTTTTCGCAAGACGCCCAAGAGCGTTTTCGCTTGGCGCAAGGCGACCCCGAACGCCCTGTGCTGTCACCCTCACATTTGTTTTTGAACACCGAGCAGTTTTTTACGCGGGTCAATCAACATCCGCAATTAGCGCTGCGTTCCACGCAGACGTCTGCTGATTTGGATTGGGTGACTACCCTTCCCGACCTCACGGTCGAGCGAGGTTCAGACACACCCTTGGTTCGCTTGAAAGCTCGCCAAACCGACAGCGGTCAACGTATGTTGGTGCTGGCTGAGAGCGATGGGCGGCGTGAAAGCTTGCTGGATTTTTTACGCGCCAGCGGTCTGAGCACACCAAGTTTTGACACCCTCGAGGAATTCGTCCAAAGCACTGAGGCTTTTGGCATCGCCACCAGCAGTTTGCACACGGGATTTGCATGGACTGAAATTGGCATCGATCTGGTGACCGAAACCGAGTTGTTCTCGGCCAGCCCCAGTGTGCGCCGTCGCCGCAAGCAAGAGGCGGTGAGTGACGTCGAGTCCCTGATCAAAGATTTATCTGAATTGCAAGTGGGCGACCCTGTGGTGCACAGCGCCCACGGCATCGGTCGCTACCGTGGCTTGGTCAATATGGACATGGGCCAAGGCGTGGATGACCAAGGTCAACCCTTGTTGCAAGAGTTTTTGCATTTGGAGTACGCCGACGAAGCGACTTTGTATGTGCCGGTCAGCCAGTTGCACCTGATCAGCCGCTACAGCGGCGTGAGTCCTGATGAAGCACCGCTACATCGCTTGGGTTCAGGCCAGTGGGACAAGGCCAAGCGCCGTGCCGCCGAACAAATACGAGACGCCGCTGCCGAGTTACTCAATATTTATGCCCGTCGCGCAGCTCGCCAAGGCCACCCGTTTCGCTACACACCACAAGACTACGAGGTGTTTGCCAACGACTTTGGCTTTGAAGAGACCGCCGACCAACGAGGCGCAATCCACGCCGTCATTCAAGACATGATCAGCCCTCGCCCCATGGACCGCCTTATTTGTGGCGATGTGGGTTTTGGCAAAACCGAGGTGGCCCTGCGTGCAGCCTTCATCGCGGTGATGGGCGGCAAGCAGGTGGCGATATTGGCACCCACCACCTTGCTGGCAGAACAACATTTTCAAACCCTGACCGACCGATTTGCCAAGTGGCCAGTGAAGATCGCCGAGATGAGCCGCTTTCGCTCGCCCAAGGAAATCAAAGCCGCCATGCTGGGTTTGGAAGCAGGCTCAATTGACATCGTGGTGGGCACGCACAAGCTCATCAGCGACACAGTCAAGTTCAAGGACTTGGGGCTCTTAGTCATCGACGAAGAACACCGTTTCGGTGTTCGCCATAAAGAGGCCATCAAAGCCATGCGGGCCGAGGTGGATGTGTTGACCCTCACCGCCACGCCCATTCCCCGCACCTTGGGCATGGCTTTGGAGGGTCTGCGCGACTTGAGCGTGATTGCCACCGCGCCGCAACGGCGCTTGGCCATCAAAACCTTTGTGCGTACCGAAGACAACGGCGTCATTCGGGAAGCGGTGTTGCGTGAATTGAAGCGTGGCGGCCAGTGCTACTTTTTGCACAACGAAGTCGAAACCATCCAAAACCGCAAAGAGCGCTTACAAGAATTGATTCCCGAAGCGCGTATAGCAGTGGCCCACGGCCAAATGCCTGAGCGTGAGTTGGAAAAAGTCATGCGTGACTTCGTGGCACAGCGCTTCAATATTTTGCTGTGCTCAACCATCATCGAAACCGGTATCGATGTGCCCACTGCCAATACGATTTTGATGAGCCGCGCCGACAAATTTGGCTTGGCGCAGCTGCACCAGTTGCGTGGCCGTGTCGGTCGCAGCCATCACCAAGCCTATGCCTATTTGCTGGTGCCCGATTTGCAAGGTTTGAGCAAAAACGCCACCCAAAGGCTGGACGCCATTCAGCAAATGGAAGAGCTGGGTTCGGGCTTTTACTTGGCCATGCACGACTTGGAAATTCGCGGTGCGGGCGAAGTGCTGGGCGAAAACCAAAGCGGCAATATGCTGGAGGTAGGTTTTCAGCTCTACAACGAAATGCTCTCCGAGGCAGTCAGGGCGCTGAAAAACGGCGAAGAACCCGATTTGCTCAGTCCTTTACAAGCCACCACCGAAATCAATTTGCACGCTCCTGCACTCTTGCCCGACGACTACTGCGGCGATGTGCATCTGCGGCTGTCTTTTTACAAAAAACTTGCTACCGCCAAAAACCAAGACCAAGTGGACGCCTTGCTCGAAGAGTTGGTCGACCGTTTTGGCAAGTTACCTGCCCAAGCCCAAACCCTGATCGACACCCACAGACTGCGGGTGTTGGCCAAGCCCTATGGCGTTGCCAAGGTGGACGCAGCGCCGGGTGTCATTCTCATCAGCTTCAAACCGCATGCCCCGATTGACGGTATGCGCATCATTCAATTGGTGCAAAAAAACAAACACATCAAGCTGGCGGGCAACGACAAACTGCGCATTGAGCGTGCCTTGCCCGAAGTGAAAGACCGTGCGCAGATGGTCAGGGACATTTTGCGTTCCTTAGGTGAACCGGTGGCACCTGCCAAAGCGGTGGTGGCTTCGTGAGCCAAAGCCATTTGCCAGCGAAGGAACACGCACCTGGGCTTTGGCTCAGGGACTTGAGCTTGCCCTTGCGTTGGCAGGACTTCAAGTTGATCGCCTTTGACATGGACTCCACCCTCATCAATATCGAGTGCATTGACGAGGTGGCTGATGCTGCGGGTCGCAAAGCCGAGGTCGCCGCCATCACCGAAGCCGCCATGCGGGGCGAGATTGCTGACTACAAAGACAGTTTGCGGCGACGGGTTGCCTTGCTTCGTGGGGTTCCTGTGGCGGCGCTGACGCAGGTCTACGAGGAACGACTTCGCCTGAACCCTGGTGCCCAGACCTTGGTGCAAGCCTGCCATCACGCGGGATTAAAAACACTTCTGGTCAGCGGTGGTTTCACTTTTTTCACCGACCGTGTGCGGGACTTGCTGGATATGGATTTCACCCGCAGCAATGTGTTTGAAATCGACAACGGTCAACTGACGGGGCGCATGGTTGACCAAGCGTGGGGCGACATCTGCGATGGTGAAGAAAAGCGCCGGATGTTGCTGGCCACTTGTGAAGCTCTAGGTATATCTCCTCAGCAAGCCATCGCCATGGGAGATGGGGCGAATGACCTGCCCATGATGTCGGTGGCGGGGCTGTCGGTGGCCTACCGTGCCAAGCCCAAAGTGCGTGAAGTCGCCCATGTGGCGATTGACCAAGGGGGCTTGGACCGTTTGCTGGAATTATTTACTTGACATAGATCGCTTCGGCCTTCGGCCTCGCGATGACGCTATCTGAGTGCGGCGTAAATGGCTTGGGCAAGCTCGGGAGAAATGCCCTCGACGGTACACAGGTCCTGCACACTGGCGTCCGCCACGCCACGCACACCGCCAAAGCGTTGCAACAACTTGGCTCGCTTCTTTGGCCCAACACCAGGGATGTCTTCCAAACTGCTACCGCCT
>CALPPP020000091.1 GCA_943325485.2 Rickettsia typhi | reverse complement strand
TGGACGCCTTGATGCGCCACCAAGGCATGGCAAGCTAAAAGAGCAGCGTTTGCACCCCAGCAGGGGTCGCCAGCAAACACACATCGGCTTTTTGAAACGCAAAAATTCCTACCGTCACCACGCCAGGCCATTGGCTGATCTGCGCCTCAAGCGCCAATGGCTCGGTGAGCTTTAAGCCATGCACATCCACAATGTATTGCCCGTTATCGGTGACGAGGGGCAGCGCATCGCGCATTCGCAAAACGGCATTACCACCCATAGAAGCAAAGTTACGGCTGATTTGTGGCACGGACATGGGAATGACTTCTACCGGTAACGGAAAAGCACCCATGACATCCACCCTTTTGCTTTGGTCGACGATGCACACGAACTGCTTGGCTTGGGCTGCGACGATTTTTTCACGGGTGAGCGCTGCACCTCCGCCTTTGAGCATATAGCCATGGCCATCGATTTCATCGGCACCATCGATGTACACAGACAAGGATTGAACTTCGGACAAATCCACCACGGGAATGCCCAGGGCTTGCATCCGCTGGGTAGAAGCCATGGAACTGGAGACAGCGCCTTTAAGGGGAATGGCGCTTTGGGCCAAAGCATCAATAAAGAAATTCACCGTCGAGCCCGTGCCTACGCCAATCCACGCATGGGGCTGCACATAAGCCAACGCGGCTAGGGCAACTTGCGCTTTAAGTGCGTCTTGGCTGGGGAGCTGGCTCATCGGTGACAATTCCATTTTTAAAGAAGATGTCTGATTATCCATGTCCCTGTTGCCCTACGCCTTGCTGCGTCCCTTGTTGTTTGGCTTAGACGCTGAAGCGGCGCACGATGCAACGCTGAACCTGCTGTCGGCGACCCAGCACAATTTCTTGCGCTTGGCCTACCAACAAAAGCGTACCGAAGACCCCATCCAACTGGCAGGTTTGAAATTTCCCAACCGTGTGGGACTTGCCGCGGGTTTAGACAAAAATGCCCGCTGCATCGACGCATTTGCAGCCATGGGTTTTGGTTTTGTGGAGGTGGGCACGGTCACGCCGGTGGCACAGCCTGGCAACCCCAAGCCACGCATGTTTCGGCTAGCGCAAGCCCAAGCCCTGATCAACCGTTTGGGGTTCAACAACCAAGGGCTAGAGAGCTTTTTACGCAATGTGCAGTTGGCACGTTTTCGCCAAAACAAGCCCGGCCCTATGCTGCTGGGCTTGAACATTGGCAAAAATGCATCGACCCCCATGGAAGGTGCAGCCGACGATTACCTTCGCGGCTTACACGCGGTTTACCCGTTTGCAGACTATGTCACGGTGAATATCTCCAGTCCGAATACGCAAAATCTACGCAGCCTGCAAAGTGACGCGGCTTTGTCAAACCTCTTGGGCCTACTGGGCGAGGCACGGGCGCAACTGGCACACACCCACCAAAAACATGTGCCTGTCTTTATCAAAGTTGCGCCCGATTTAGATGAGGCACAGCTCGCCCAACTGTGCATGACCTTGCAAAACCATTGCCTAGAAAATGGTCAGACCAAAGACAATGCATGGGGGGTCATCGCCACCAACACCACTGTAGCCAGAGACGCTGTTCAACATCAGCCTCACGCCAACGAAGCGGGTGGCTTGTCGGGTGCTCCTGTCAAGCAAGCAAGTAACCGGGTCATCCGAGCCTTACGCCAAGGCCTAGGGCCTGACTTTGCAATCATGGGTGTGGGTGGTATTTTCAGCGCACAAGATGCGATAGAAAAAATTCAAGCCGGGGCCAATGTGGTGCAGATCTACACAGGCTTGATTTACCAAGGGCCTGCTTTGGTCACGCAAGTGGCCAAGGGCTTGAAGACCATGCAATGAATACTTTGTACATCTGCTCCATCAACTTTCCCCCTCTATGAACCTCTCTGAACTCTCACCCAAAGACATTGCTGATCTGGCTGAAGCTTTGTCCGTACACCCCGACTACCGTGTATTGCGCCGCTTGGTTCCACGTCACAGCTTTGCGCCCTCAACCCCTGGCCAAATGCTGCAAATCGGCGTGGTGCTCGATACCGAAACCACAGGCTTGAGTTCGCAAGATGACCAGGTGATTGAGCTTGGCATGATTGCATTTGAGTTTGACCCTGTTTTAGGCACGGTACACAAGGTGCGAGAAGTGTTTGATGAGCTTGAAGACCCTGGACGCCCTATTCCACCTGAAACCACCCAAGTGCATCACATCACCGACGACATGGTTCGCGGCAAGCGCATTGACGACGCCGTTGTTGAAAAATTCATCGCAAATGCCAGCGTCATCATTGCGCACAACGCCTCTTTTGATCGACCCTTTGTTGAAAAGCGCTGGCCTGTTTTCAAAGACAAACAATGGGTTTGCAGCATCAAGGACATCGATTGGAAAGGCGAAGGCGTGGGCTCGGCCAAGCTGGAGTACTTGCTTCAAACGCAAGGTATTTTTTATGAAGCGCATCGCGCTGAAACCGATTGCTGGGCATTGCTGGAATTGCTCCATGCAGTGTTGCCGCAGAGCCAACAACCGGCTTTGCTGCGCTTGCTGGAGTCACTCAACCAGCCGCAGGTGCGCTTGTACGCCACCGGCTCTCCCTTTGATGCCAAAGATTTGCTCAAAGCACGTGGCTACCGTTGGGCACCTGAGATCAAATGCTGGCACCGGCAACTGGGCGGCGATAAAGCCTTGCAAGAAGAGCTGTCATGGCTTAAGAACCGTGTTTACCAAGGCAAACGCGCCAGCGTAGATATTGAAACACTGGGCGGCTTGGTTCGACACTCAGACCGCCAAGGCCAAAAAACCACCCAGCTGTTGGCGAGTTAATAGGGGACAAGCTGCCAAGGCATGTTGCAGGTAGCGACGTAGGGGTAATATTGCCTTGATGATTGGCAAAAATAGGCTACCCGAGGTGCCTCTAAGGCCACAGGCGGTGGAGGCGTCACGATGATGGTGGTCGTTGGCTGGCTATAGGCTTGATTGGCCCAGTAAAGGCTAGAGCCGATGACGACAGCTGACGCCCACGGTACCCAGCCCAGACCTCTGTCGCCACGGCCATAAGCACCATATCCGCCGTGGCCGCCGCCATGACCCCGAGGCTGGCCATAGTAGCCATGTGCAGAATGTCCTCGCCATCCATCGCCACCTGCCAAGGACAGGGTGGGCGCAAGCAATACGAGACATAAAGCAGCGCAAAACAGGGGCTTTTTCATGAAAATCCTTGATGAAGAGCAAATGACATGCTTTCAACGTGATCCCTGCCTTAGAGGATGACAGACAACTGATTTATGATGGCTCTCAATGAAGAAAAGTTTTTTCACCCTTTATGTGGCTAGCCTTGTTACCGGTTTATTTGCCATTTCAGCGTCTGCCAATGCGGATCCCTACAAATTTCCCTACGTCCACTTGCACGATCTGCCCAGTGCACTGCAAGAGGCTTATCGCAATGAGAGGCCCCATTTGGGCGATATTGGGCGTTGTGCCGTGAGCTTCGACAACAGCATGGACCAAGAAAAAATGGTCTTTACCTGCTCTATTTACGTGAAGATGTCTGCGGTCGCAGAACGCAAAGCGATGGAGCGATGCGACCAAATGAAAAGCGCCAGAGGCATCAAAGCACCCTGCAAGGTGATTTCAGAGTAAATCTAGGGTTTATATAACTTGCAGGTAAATGGCCAAACAAGTGCCATAGCCAACGCTCCAGCACAGGGTGCGAAAACTGGCCCAGTCCATCACATAAGCCAGGAAGTACAAGGCTCTGGCAGCCACAAACACCAAGCACAGGGTTTCAAGCAGCGCCGCATCCATTTGGAAATGCAAGGCCAATAAAACAGCCGCTGCAAAAAAAGGAAAGGCCTCAAAACTGTTGTGCTGCGCCGCATTGGCGCGGGCTCTGGCGCCGGTTTGTTCGGCCAACCATGCACGGGGATTGTGGTTATCAAAGCCTTTGAAACCCCATTTGGCGCTGGCTGCTCCCAACAGGGGCAGCACGCCTGCCGCCACCACACAAGCCACTGGTATGTTCATCGTTTTTCCTATTTTGCTGCGCGGTGTGCCAATGCTTGAATCGCCAAGGCATAGCCTTGTACACCCAGACCGGCAATCACGCCTACCGCCACGGGTGAGACAAAGGAGTGGTGGCGGAATGCTTCACGCGCAAACACATTGCTGATGTGGGTTTCAATGACGGGCAAACCGGTTCCCTTGATGGCGTCGTGCAAGGCGACCGAGGTATGGGTGAAGGCCCCCGGGTTAAAGACAGCGCCAATGGCTTTGCCTTGTTGGCAAAGTTGCCCATAAGCATGTATTTGGTCGATCAACTCACCCTCGTGGTTGCTTTGCACAAAATGCACTTCCAAGCCCAAAGGCTGAGCGGTAGCTTTGCACAAGGCCTCGACATCGGCCAAACTGGCGTGTCCGTATTGTTCGGGTTCACGGGTGCCCAAGAGATTGAGATTGGGGCCATTGAGAATGAGAATCTTCATAAATTAAGTATACGATGACGCCCTTAGGAGGCGCCATGATTCGTTTGGTGGTTTTTGATGCTTACGGTACCTTGTTCGATGTGTACTCGGTAAGTGCCATGGCTGAAACTTTATTTCCTGGACGCGGTAACGCCTTGTCAGTGCTGTGGCGCGATAAACAAATCGAGTACAGCCGCTTGGTGACCCTGAGCGATCCTATGAACCCCTTGGGCAGCCGGCACTACCAATCGTTTTGGGATTTGACGCGTCTTGGCTTGCAATACGCCTGCCAAAGATTGGAACTTGAACTCACGCCACCCAAACAAAAACAATTGATGGACCAGTATGCCCAACTCAAACCGTTTGAAGAAAACAAAGAGGTCTTGCAACACCTCCAAGCCATAGGTATGCGTTGCGCAATTTTGTCCAATGGCAGCCCCGATATGCTGGCCAAGGCCGTGAGCAGCGCAGGGATGACGGGCTTGATTGACAAGGTGTTGTCGGTCGATGAAGTGCGGCAGTTCAAAACGTCTCCCCAAAGCTATGGCTTGGTCACCCACCACTACCCCATGGATGTGCGCGAGGTGCTGTTTGTGTCGAGCAACAGCTGGGATGCGCTGGGCGCGACTTGGTTCGGCTTCAAAAGCTTTTGGGTCAACCGCCAAGGCTTGCCATTTGAGACCCTAGGACCCCGCCCCACCCACAGCGGTCTAACCTTGAAAGATATATTGCCCTTGCTATGAAGAGCTGGGTAGTGATTTGCCTGTTCACGATGGGCGCAGGATCTTTGTCTGCCATGGGTTGGTGGGATGCCAAAGAGCCCCTCAAAGGCTATGACTTATCGCCTACAGAGCTGAAACAGGTCAGCATTCAATCAGGCTGGTCCAGTGATGACCCCGAGTTGATGATGTTTGAGGTGAGCAACCGCCTGAGTGGTCCCATCTACTGTGTGGGAGCCAGCTTCGAGATGAAAGACGGCAAACAACGCCAACACGCTTTCGAGCCCAAGGTTTATGTGCCAGCCGGACAAAAAAGAAATGCCTCTGTCAGAGGCATTGAAAAAAAGAACCTGAAAACCTATGGCTTCAGCTGCCGGTGCATGAAAAAAGCACCTCAGGAAGTGTGCGAAAACCCCTATAAGTAAGGGGTAAAGGCCAAGCGTTTAGTTAGAGGTATTGCCGCCTGCAGGTGCTGTTGGAGGGGTGGGTATGCCAGGTGCCACGACATTGGGCTTGGGAGCGCTGGGAGCAGAGCCTGCGGGGTAGACGGGGGGCGCGCCCACTTGCTGCATTTCGCCGCGAAATTCGCCGCCACGCTCGATTTGGATTTGGGAGTATTCA
>CALPPP020000090.1 GCA_943325485.2 Rickettsia typhi | reverse complement strand
AAGATTCCCGCCTTGGTCGACCCGAGTGGGCCGGACGGCAAGCCCATCAGCTTGTTCGAGTCGGGCGCCATTCTGATTTACTTGGCCGCCAAGACGGGGAAATTCATGCCGGCCAGCGACCGCGGCAAATACGAGGTGCTGCAATGGCTGATGTTCCAAATGGGCGGTGTGGGTCCCATGTTGGGCCAAGCGCATCACTTTCGCATTTACGCACCAGAGAAAGTACCCTACGGCATTGATCGCTATACCAATGAAGCGCGGCGTTTGTATGGGGTGATGGACCGGCAATTGGCGCATCACCCCTTTATTGCGGGCAAAAGCTACAGCATTGCTGACATCGCCATCTTTCCTTGGGTACGCAGTTGGGCGCACCAAGGCATTGATTGGGCAGATTACCCTCGCCTGAAAGAATGGTTTGACACCATAGGATCGCGCCCCGCTGTACAACGCGGCTGTGCCGTGTTGGCGGATTTGCGCAAACCCATGCAAGACGACAAAAAGGCCATGGAAACCTTGTTTGGCAAAACCCAATACGAGAAGCGCTGAACAGATGGGCGAGCGTTGATAATAGCTGTCAACTCTGTCATAGCTTTTTGACCATGCGCCCTTTTCCCCCTACTTCTTTTTTTGCCGTGCTGGCGTTTGTCTGCGTTTTAAGCGCTTGTTCGGATTCCAAGACGGGCGCAGAACCGAAATTCAAACCCATTCCCGAAAAACGCTCGGATGCCAAAGGTGACCCTGACACCTTTGATCGGCGGGTTCAGGCAGTGATGAATGAAGGATCGCAAAGCCAAGAGGGCATGGCCGAAGCGCCCAAGGCCGCTAAAGCCAGGCCGCCCAACTCGGGCAAAGACCCTATGGTGTTGCTGGATAAAACCAACCGTCCCTTGGGCGAAGTGGTGCATCACAAAGACAAAATGGATTACTACGAATGCAAAGGCATTGTTGCGCCATGGTTCCAAGAGTTGATCGTGGCGGAGATGAACTATTTCAATGAATTGGCCGATTTGCCTTTTGTGCATTCTGAGCACTGCATCGTGACCTATGGCACAGAGAAAAGCCTGACCCCTGGGCGCATTGGGGTGCAATTGTTTGAAACCCGCAAAGAGTTTGACAAGTGTGTGCGCGGGGATTTCTGTCCCATTTTCCGGACCGTGAACTTTGTGCCCATCAACAAATCTTTGATGCGCTCCTACTTCCTCTCCAACACCAATTCCAAAGAAATTTTCCAGCACTGTGTCACCGACACGGGCAAATGGCACCGCAATTCCACCTGCTACACCATCGATTGAGCGCAAAAAACACCTCAAGACTTGGGCTTGTCGGTCGATTCACAGAGGTCACCTCTTTTTTTGAGCTATGAATACATTGCGCTTTTCAGTTTTATCCGTCTTGTTGGGCCTGCAGTGCTTGTGGCTGGCCCCTGCTTGGGCCAATGACCCTCCGCCTAAGCCTGCTGACTCGCACAGTGCCCCCGCCAAGGAAGAAAAAGGGGGCGCCAAGGCCGATAAACCTACCCGAACTTTTGAAGGTCAAGAGCCCCTTTTTTACTTTGACTCCAAACGCCGCCCTTATATCGAGCCTTTCCATAAAACCGACGGAGAAGAATATTTTGTTTGTCGTGGCGTGATTGGTGAATGGTTTCGCCAACAGATGGCCGAAGAAGCCAATATGCTGGCAGCCAAAGACGACTTAGAAAAGGTCAGCGGCTCCACCTGCGCAGTACGCTTGGTCGCCACACACCATGGCAAAAAGTTACCGATTGTGTCTGTCGAGTTGTATGTCAACTCCAATGTCATGCGCAGTTGCATCTTGGGCGACTCTTGCCCTCAGTCGCGCACAGTGATCATGTATGTGTTGGATAAAACCCTGTACCGCAGTTATTTCATCACCGACCAAGATCGGAAAATTCGCCGCACCTACTGCTTAGACAACAAAAGCAAAATATTGGCCAAAGAAGAATGCTGGCACCACTTCTTTGACAAAGCGGCCAAAGAAAAACCCAAAGACAAGCACTGATTTATTGCCGTTAATTTGGCCTGACCGGAGGGGATCGAACCCCCGACCCACAGCTTAGAAGGCTGTTGCTCTATCCAACTGAGCTACGGTCAGAATACAAGAAAAAAGGCCCCAGCAGGGGCCTTTTTTTGTGTGGTCGGGGCGATAGGATTCGAACCTACGACCCTCTGGTCCCAAACCAGATGCGCTACCAGACTGCGCTACACCCCGATGAGGTCTATTCTACCCACACAAAGAGACTGCGCCTGATCGCTCTTGAAATCTGCATTTTGTTGCATATCTCACTAAGCAATAATATGCATATATGGTTGATCGTCCCTCTGTTGACCCCAGTCCTTTGCCCGGCGTGGTCATTCCAAAGTTCTATAACGCTGCGCTTGATTTGCTCTCGCGCCATGCTCATCGCATGGAAAAAACAGCTTACATCGATGCGTCAACTGGCCAAACACTCAGCTATGGCGAATTGGACGATCAAGCGCACCGCTTTGCCCAAGGCTTGAGAGAGGCAGGTTTTCAGCAAGAACAACGTGTATTGCTGTGTATGCACGACGGTCTTCACTGGCCGGTTGTGTTCTTAGGCTGTATCTTGGTGGGGGTGGTGCCGGTGGCAGTGAACACCTTGCTCACGCCCAAAGACTACGCGTTCATGTTGCAAGATTCCAGAGCCCATGGTTTGTTGGTGTCAGAAGCCTTGTGGCCACAGTTTGCCGACATCATTTCTGCCGCGCCTGCGTGTCAACAGGTGTTCATCGACTCTGACGGGTCACCGGAAAATGGGCAAAGCATCGCGCACATCATTCAAAGCAACCAGCGCTTAGCGCAATGCGCCACCACCTTGGCAGATGATGTGTGTTTTTGGTTGTACTCCAGTGGCTCAACTGGGTCGCCCAAAGGCACTTTGCATTTGCACAGTCACATCATTCACACCGCAGCGTTGTACGGCCGTGGTGTCTTGGGTTTGCGTGAAAACGATGTGGTGTTTTCTGCGGCCAAATTGTTCTTCGCCTACGGCTTGGGCAATGCACTGAGTTTTCCGCTGGCGCAAGGTGCCACCACGGTGTTGTTAAACAAACGCGCCACCCCTGCAGACGTGTTCCATTTGCTCAAGACCTATCAGCCCACGGTGTTTTATGGGGTACCTACTTTGTTTGCCAGCTTGCTGGCAGATGCTGATCGCCCTGCAGCCCAAGCGTTGAATTTACGTGTTTGCACCAGCGCAGGTGAGGCTTTGCCTGCCGAGATTGGCAAGCGTTGGCAAGCCGAGTTTGGTGTTGAGATTTTGGACGGCATTGGCTCGACCGAAATGCTGCACATCTTTTTGTCTAATCGCCCCGGCCGCGTTCGCTATGGGACCACCGGCGAGGTGGTGCCAGGCTACGCCCTGCGCTTGGTCAATGACGAAGGAAACCCTTGCGCGGTGGGCGAGTTAGGTGAGTTACAAATTCAAGGGCCTACATCGGCCATCATGTACTGGAACAACCGCGAAAAAACCAAACATACCTTTGCGGGTGAATGGACACGCAGCGGTGACAAATACATCTGCGACGCAGAGGGCTACTACACCTATGGCGGTCGCAGCGACGATATGCTCAAAGTGGGTGGCATCTATGTTTCGCCCTTCGAGGTGGAGGCAAGTTTGATGACCCACCCAAGCGTCTTGGAAGCTGCGGTCATTGGCGTCGATGACGAACAAGGTTTGACCAAGCCCAAAGCCTTTGTGGTGTGCAAACCTGGTCAGGTTTTGTCAGTTGAAGAGCTTAAACTTCATGTCAAGTCGCAGCTCGCTCCCTACAAATACCCACGTTGGGTTGAGTTTGTCAGCGAATTGCCCAAAACTGCCACCGGCAAAATACAGCGCTTTAAACTGCGCGCCCTTTCAAAATAAACCGCCGCATCAGGAGAACACCATGGCCTCACGCAGACAACTGCTTACCCATTCAGCCGCCATCGTCGGCGCTGCCTCTTCAGGTCTGTGGTTGCCCGCAAGCGCACAAAACAGCAAGCTGCGCATTGGTTTGATGCTCCCCTACACAGGCACGTTCACCCAACTGGGCGTGGCCATCGACAACGGTTTTCGCATGGCTTTGCAAGAAGCAGGCGGCAAAGTCGGTGGTCGCGAGGTGGAGTTTTTCAAAGTGGATGACGAATCCGAGCCCTCCAAAGGTGTGGAAAACGCTAACAAGCTGGTGCAGCGCGACAAGGTGGACGTATTGATTGGCACGGTTCATTCGGGCGTGCAAATGGGCATACACAAGGTCGCACGTGAAACCGGTGTGCTCAACATCATTCCTAACGCAGGTATGCACGCGGCCACCCGTGCGCTGTGTGCGCCCAATGTGTTTCGCACCTCCTTCACGAATGGCCAGCCCACCCAAGCGCTGGGCAAAGTCATGGTTGAAAAAGGACATAAAAAAGCGGTATGGATCACTTGGAAATACGCGGCGGGCGACGAAGCGGGTGAAAGTTTCAAAGAAAGCTACACCGCCGCTGGTGGCACCATCGTCAAAGAGTTGGGCCTGCCTTTCCCCAATGTGGAGTTCCAAGCATTGCTAACCGAAATTGCGTCCATCAAACCCGATGCCGTGGCGTGTTTCTTCTCGGGGGGCGGTGCATCCAAGTTCATCCGCGATTACGCTGCAGCAGGCTTGAAAGGCAAAATTCCGCTGTATGGCTCTGGATTTCTCACCGAAGGTTTGTTGGACGATGAATTGGCGCCTGCTGCCCAAGGCATCATGACCACCTTGCACTACAGCGCCTCATTGGCCAGCAAACGCAACGATGCCTTCCGTTTGGCCTATGCCAAGACCTACAAAATGCAGCCCGATGTGTTTGCGGTGCAAGGCTATGACGCGGGTTTGTTGTTGTTGCAAGGCGCTGCGGCCGTGAATGGTGATTTGTCCAATAAAAAGGCTTTGTATGCCGCCATGGAAGGCGCTGTCATCGACAGCCCACGGGGCAAATGGACCATGAGCAAAGCGCATAACCCTGTGCAAGACATCTACCTGCGTGTGGTGCAGGGCAAAGAAAACAAGGTGTTGGGTGTGGCGGCCAAGGCCCTGTCCGATTCGGGCGCTGGCTGCAAGTTGGGCTGATGGACCTCGCCAATTTTTTCATCCAACTGCTCAACAGCGTTCAATACGGATTGCTGCTGTTTTTGTTGGCAGCAGGTCTCACACTGATCTTTGGCATCATGGGTGTGGTGAATTTGGCCCATGGCTCTTTTTACATGCTGGGCGCTTACATGGCCTATGCACTGACTGCCGCTTGGGACAATTTGGCGTTGGCTATTTTGGCAGGTACCTTGATCAGCATCGCAGCGGGGTGGTTGCTAGAGAAACTGCTGTTCAAACATTTTTACCACCGAAGCCACCTTGACCAAGTCTTGCTCACCTTTGGCCTGATCTATATTTTTGAAGAACTGCGCTCCATGTTGTGGGGTGACGATGTACACAACGTGGGTGTGCCTGCCTTGCTAGATTGGTCCATACAACTGACTGACACCCTGTCTTACCCTGCTTACCGCCTGTTCATGTTGGGCATTTGTACCGCCTTGGCGCTGGGTCTGTGGCTGTTGATCAGCAAAACCAAATTGGGCATGAAGATACGCGCAGGCGCCTTCAACAGTGACATGGCGCAGGCCTTGGGCATCAACATCGTGCGTTTGCATTCGCTGGTGTTTGCCATGGGCGTGGCCTTGGCTGCGCTCAGTGGCATGCTGATTGCGCCGCTCTCCAGTGTCTACCCGCACATGGGTGCGCAAGTGCTCATCATGTGTT
>CALPPP020000089.1 GCA_943325485.2 Rickettsia typhi | reverse complement strand
CCCCAATCCTCAAGGCCAACCAGCACTGATGTTGGCCATGCAAAAGTCCTCCAACAAGGTCGCCGAGGTATTGCTCAACTGGAAAACCACCAACCTCAGCATTTCCAATCCGCAAAGCGAAACGCCGTTGATGCTCGCGGCCATCACCAACCAACTGGTGTGGGCCCAAAAACTCATTGATAAAGGCGCAGATGTGAACCAAAAAGGCTGGACACCGCTGCATTACGCCGCCACCAAAGGGCATATTGAGATGATGCGCTTGCTGATGGAACACCATGCCTACCTTGACGCCGAGTCGCCCAATGGCACCACGCCGCTGATGATGGCAGCGCACTACGGCACGCCCATGGCGACCAAATTGCTGCTGGAAGAGGGCGCTGACCCACGCTTAAAAAACCAACTGGGTATCAGCGCCTTGGAGTTTGCTCGCAAAGCCAACAAGCCCGAATCCGCTCAATATATAGAGGCATTTGAGGCCGCTTGGAATGCCAAATACCCCGTCAAACCTTGATGTTTAGGGTGCGCTGCGGCTCAGCACCACCGCGCCGCGCAACTGCCCAGGCTGGTAACCCACGGCTTTGTCGTTGGGGTACAGCTCATTGAGTTTGGCCTTGACCTCAGGGCTGATCTGCTCAGGGCTGCCGTGGCATGACACGCACATCGGCTGCAACACAATCGGCTTTGCAAAGTGAAATTCTTTGCCAGATGCCGTGCTGACGGTTTCAGAAAACTCGATGTCAGCAGGCTTGTCGCCACGGGCCAAAGCTGCATCAAACTGCGCCAAGGCCTTGGCTTGCCAGTCGTTGGGCACGCCCATGACTGGATTGCGAGCCCGTGTGCCCACACGGCTGATCTTGGCTTGGTTGTTTGTTGATGCACGGTTGGCGATGTCTGGGGCTTGCAAATGACACACGCCAATCGCATTGATGGCGCCGCCTTCGGCCATGGACGATTGAAGCTTTTGCCCCAGTTCTTTCAACATGGCTTGGGTGACGGCGCGGCTTTGGGTGAGCATGTCGCTGTCTTGAGCTTGCGCTTGAAGAACGGACAAACCCAGTAAACACAGGGCACAGAGCTTGGTATGGAGTTTCATGGCAGCACCTTAGTTAGTTAACATAATATACATCGTATTAAATCAATAAGATGCTCAAGGTTTCAGGGTCAGCAGGCTGGCTTGTGTCTGAGGGTTCATTTGCAGCGGTCTGTAATGGCCCGTGGCCCATTCATGCGACATGTCTTTGTAGTGCTCCGAACCAATCACGCCGCTTTGACCGGTTTGGTAAATGAACAACGAGTTTTGCAAATCACTCAAGTCGTAAATGGCTCGCATGGACGGCGCATGGCGGCTGGCAAATGGCTCACGGGTTTCATTGAGCCAATAAGTGCCGACATTGACGGTGAATGGGTCTCCTGGGCTGGGTTCAACCACATCCAACCATTTCGCCAAAAATGGCGACTGACCCAAAGGCCGGTGGCTGCTGATGGCCTTGTGTGCCTTTCCCCATTGCCAATGCGCCAGATCCTTGCCTTGCTCCTTAGACAGACGGTCCAAAGCACGTGTCAAAGCTTCGCTGGCTTGGTCAGGACAGGATTTAGGCACACACCACCCAGCGTCTTGCTTGGCCATGGTGGCTTCCAAGAAACTGCGGAAATGGCGCTTGCCGTACTGCGATTTAAACAGTTCCTTGCCCAGCTTGGGTTCAACCAAAGCGCGGGTCAATTCATCTGCCCAGTAAGCAAAAATCACGGGCGCTGCATCCTCGGTCTTCATTTCGCCATTGAAACTTTGCAATAGCTTCATGGCAGCGGGTGCCAAAGCATGGCTGGATTTGGCGGCCAAAAGATGCGGCAACAAGCGCTGCGTCGACAAAGACAGCACATCGTTTTGCATGGCTTTCATGCTCTCAATATCGTGCTTGGGTTTGTCGTTGATCAGGGTGGTGATGCGCTCCATGCGGTGCGGCGCCACCCAGTCTTGGCCCAAGAAATGGGGATAGCCCTCGGGCGTGATACGCTGGTTGGCGGTGGCGATCCAGCCCTTTTCACCCAAGTCTTGCGGGGTTTGCTCCAAGGGCAACCAGCCAGCCCAGTCATACTTCGCGTCCCAACCGGGTGCGGGTGCCATGCCCATTAAATCGTTCTCTGGTTTGCGAACAGGCACTTTTCCAATGGCTTTGTAAGCAATATGGCCTTGAACGTCGGCCACAACCACGTTTTGCATGGGCGAGTGGTAATCCTTGAAGGCCTCCAAAAATTCGCTGACATTGCCCGCTTGGCTGCCCCGCAACCCAGCCACCAAGGTGCGGTTGTCCACATCCAACGCCGACCAACGCAGAGCTAAGACAAATTTGCTGGTGTCGATGATGTCAGCGTGGGCGCTTTGTGCATCGCTCAGCACCGGACCATGGCGGGTGCTTCGCACGGTGTAAGGCAGGTCGGCCATGCCCTTGACACGAATGGTTTCTTGCCGCGTTACAAAGGATTGCCAGCCCTCGGGCGTTTGGTACTGCGAGGGGTTGGCGGGATTGATTTTTTCCAAATACAGGTCTTGCACATCGGGACCGGTATTGGTGAAGCCCCAAGCCACGCGAGCGTTATGGCCCAAAACCACCAAAGGCATGCCCGGCAGCGTGGCGCCAATCACGTTTTGGTCGGGCGACTGCAAATGCGCATAAAACCAAATCGCAGGGGTTCCCAAACCCAGGTGCGGGTCGTTGGCGAGCAAGGGCTTGCCTGAGGTGGTGCGCTCGCCTGAGATGACCCAGTTGTTGCTGCCCTTGCCTTCTACCAAGCCAGGTTCGCCTAAAAAAGGCAGCGACAAACTGGCCACCTGCGATGAAGCGGTATTGCCTGCGCTGCTTGTCTTGTTGCTGTACACACCTAAATCTTTATAGAGCTTGGCCAAATCCACTTGGGTGGCGGGAGGCTCACCGGGGTAACCGGCGTACAAATCCCATAAACGCGGGGTATCCAGCACCTTGGCCACGCTCAAGCGGGATATTTCTTGGCCCCAGTTGCCGCCCAAATCCAGCGCCATCATCAGTGCCCAACCCACGCTGTCGGCGGGTTCCCAAGCCACGCCGCTGCGACCACCGGGCTTGGTGCCGAGCAATAAAAATTCGGGCGACAAGGTTTGGTTGCCCGAGGCGTAAAACGCCTGAATGCCTTTGCTATAGGCCTGCAACGTGGCTTTCACATCATCGGGGTAGGAAGCGTATTGCTTTTGCGCCACTTGGTAAATGCCCAAGGTACGCAGCAGTTTGTCGACCGGCAAAGCGGCCTCGCCCAAAATTTCAGCCAATTCGCCGTGCATGATGCGGCGGTTGAACTCGAGTTGCCAGCCACGCTCTTGCGCATGGGTAAAGCCCAGCGCAAACGCAGTGTCGGCCATGGAATCGCCCTGAATATGCACCACACCTGCACCGTCGCGCGACACCTTGACGGTGGACTTCAAGCCAGCCAAACGCAGCGTGCCCTCGTGCTGAGGTTGCGCTCTCATCAGGTACACACCGACGGCGCCCAGCACCACCAGCACCAAGGCCAACAAGCCCCCTGCTCCCCAGAGTAAGCGCGCCTTCATGACTTGGCTGCCACGGGCAGTTGCAGGGCTTTGTATTCGAGGAATTCTTCCAAGCCGTAGCGGCCGTTTTCACGGCCATTGCCCGATTGTTTGTAGCCACCAAAGGGGGCGTTGCCGTTAAATGGCGCACCGTTGATGTCCACTTGGCCTGTGCGAATGTGTCTGGCAACAGCCATGGCATGGTCAAGGTCGACACTCCAAACGCCGCCGCCCAAACCGTAAATCGTGTCGTTGGCAATGCGAATCGCCTCCTCTTCGGTTTCATAGGTCAGGATGACCAACACGGGACCGAAAATTTCTTCCCGTGCCAAGGTGTCGTTGGGCTGAACACGCAACACCGTGGGTTGCACAAAATAGCCTTTATCAAAAGCAGGTTTGTCGGGGCCGCCAGCGACGAGTTCGGCGCCCTCCTCCAAGCCTTGGCGGATAAAGCCCAGCACACGCTCGCGTTGTGCAGCGCTGACCAAGGGCCCAAGGCGGGTGTTTTCGTCCAAGCTCGCACCAAGGGTGAACTTGGCGATGGCCGCTTGCACCAAGGCTTTAACTTCGTCGTAGCGCTTGATGGGCACCAACATGCGGGTGTGCGCCGAGCAGGTTTGGCCGCTGTTAAGCAAGCAAGCGCCTATCGTGCCTTTCACCGCGGCTGCCAAATCGGCGTCGGGCAAGATGACGCTGGCAGATTTACCACCCAGCTCCAAAGTGACCCGCTTGACGGAGGCAGCAGCCAACTCGGCCACACGCTTGCCCGCACGGGTGGAGCCTGTGAAGCTCACCATGTCCACCTCGGGGTGGCTGGCCAAGACCTCGCCGACCACGGGCCCCAAGCCATTCACCAAATTGAAAACGCCTGCCGGCAGTCCTGCGGCGTGGATGATCTCGGTCAAGATCATCGCGTTGACGGGTGCAATTTCGCTGGGTTTCAATACCACGGTACAACCCGCGGCCAGCGCAGGTGCGACTTTTAAAGTGATTTGGTTCAAAGGGAAATTCCACGGCGTGATGCAGCCGACCACGCCAATGGGTTCACGCACCACCAGCGAGTTGCCCACTTTCTCTTCCCAATGGAAGGCGCGGGCCGCCTTGGCCGCATTGCCCCAGTTGAAAACAGGGCCGCCGACTTGAATCATCTTGGCGAGTTTGATGGGCATGCCCACCTCGCGGGCAATCGCGGTGCCCATTTCATCGGTGCGGGCTTTGAGGCCAGCGACGATTTTGTCTATGTATACACAGCGCTCTTCCACGCTCAGCGCAGACCAGGCCGGAAAAGCCGCACGGGCAGCCAACACGGCTTGGGTGGCTTCTTCGGCCGTGCCTTGGGGAACGGTCGCCATGACTTCTTCGGTGGTGGAGTCGTGAACCTCAAGTACCGCAGGGTTATGGGCCTTGTGCCAAGCACCGTTGATGTAATGGCTGTCGTAAGTGGTCATGCAAACTCCGAGGTTTCAATAAGAAAAAAGTTGATTGTAGGCAGGCGCTAAGACAAAGCCAGCAGCACTTCGTCGCCCAGTGCCAAACAACTGGTCAAGCCCGGCGACTCGATGCCAAACAAGTTCACCAAGCCTGGCAAACCATGCACCGCAGGGCCTTGCACCACAAAGTCGGCCGCCGGTGCATCGGGGCCGACGATTTTGGGGCGAATGCCTGCATACGCTGGTTGCAAGGCGTTGTCGGGCAAGCCGGGCCAATAGCGGCGTATCTCGTCGGCAAAGGGCGCAAGCCGATCAGGATTCACCACGTAGTCATCGGCTGTTGCTACCCATTCCACGTCGGGGCCAAACTTGGCTTGCTTGCCCATGTCCAAAGTCAGGTGAACGCCCAAACCCGCGTCACTGGGCAAGGGGTAAATCAGGTGAGAGAACGGCGATTTACCCGCCAGAGAAAAATAGTTTCCCTTGGCATAAAAGGCTTGAGGCACATGCGCTGGGGCAAGTCCTTCAAAGCGCTTTGCCAGCAAGGGCGCATCCAATCCCGCGCTGTTGACCAGCACCGAGGTTTGTAAACACGTGCCATCCTCGGTCAGCACTTCCCAGCCTTGGGCGGTAGGTTTGGCGCTTTGCACACGGGTATGCAAGACCACCATGCCACCGGCGTTTTCCACGTCGGCTTGCAAACTCAGCATCAGCGCATGGCTGTCGACCAGTCCCGTGCGCGGTGAATGCAGCGCAGCCACACAGGACAAAGCCGGTTCCATGGCCAAAGCCTCTTTCTCTTCAAGCCATTGCAGTTCTACCCCGTTGGCCAAGGCCTTGG
>CALPPP020000088.1 GCA_943325485.2 Rickettsia typhi | reverse complement strand
GGGCGGAGCTGGGCTTTGCCGCCCGCACTGGCGACTTGCTCGACACGCCTTGGCCCAGTGTGGACGAGAGCGCTTTGCTGCGCGACGAAATCGAACTCATGTTGCAAGTCAACGGCAAATTGCGCGGTTCCATTTCGGTGCCCGCCACCGCCAGCAAAGACGACATCGAACAAGCGGCTTTGGCCAGTGAAGCCTTTCAAAAACAAGCCCAAGGCGCGGCACCTAAAAAGGTGATCGTGGTGCCGGGGCGTTTGGTCAACATAGTGGTTTAAACATGATGAAACGCCGCGTATTTGTCTCCAGTGCTTTCTTGATGGGTTTAACCGCCTGTGGGTTCCAGTTGCGCCAAGCGCCCAACTACCCGTTTCGCACCCTCTACAGCGGACTGCCTGAAGCCTCGGTATTTGGCCAAGAGCTCAAGCGAAATATTTCAGCTTCTGGGCGGGTAGAGGTCATCAGCGACCCCAAGCAGGTCGAGCGTGCCGATGTGATTTTTGATTTGTTACTGGAGTCGCCTGAGAAAGTCATTCTCAGCCGAACCTCGGCGGGCGCGGTCAGAGAGTTTCAGTTGCGCTTTCGCATTCGCTTCAAGCTACGCACACGTGACGGTATCGAGTTGATCCCAGAAACCGAGTTGGTGCAAGAGCGAGACATCAGCTTTAACGAAACCGCCGCATTGTCCAAAGAAACCGAAGAGGGTTTGCTCTACCGCGATATGCGCTTAGACTTGGTACAGCAGGTGTTGCGCCGACTCGCTGTCGTGCGCATGCCCTAGCCCGAAACCTCATGCAACTCTCCCTCCAACGCCTGAGCGAGCAACTGCCCCAAGAGTTGCGCTCGCTCTACACCTTGCATGGCGACGAGGCTTTGCTGTTGCAAGAGGCGGCTGATGCCATACGCGCCACAGCCAGGCAACAAGGTTTTTCAGAACGCCATGTGTTCACCGTGGCCGGCGCACACTTCGATTGGGGCGAGGTGGAATCAGCCACCTCGGCCATGAGTTTGTTTGCCGACAAGCAGCTCATCGATATCCGTATACCCTCAGGCAAGCCCGGCAAAGACGGCAGCGAAGCTTTGCAGCGCATTGCCCAGGCTTGTGTGGGCAATGATGGCGTGTTGGTCTTGTTGTCTTTGCCTCGCCTCGATAAAACCGCCAAATCTTCAGGTTGGTTCACTGCACTGGATGCGCATGGCGTCAGCGTGCAAATCGAGCCCATAGAGCGAGCTGCCTTGCCAGCTTGGATTGCCCAGCGCTTGGCCTTGCAGCAGCAGCGTGTGCGTGCCGGTGAAGAGGGACAGCGCAGCTTGCAGTTTTTTGCCGACAGGGTGGAGGGCAATTTGCTGGCCGCTCACCAAGAAATTCAAAAATTGGCGTTGCTGTACGCGGCGCAGGAATTGAGCTTTGAGGACATTGAAAACGCGGTGTTGAATGTGGCGCGTTTCAATGTGTTCAAGCTCAGCGAAACCGTGCTGGCCGGTCAACACCTGCGGGTGCAGCGCATGTTGGACGGCTTGCGGGCCGAGGGTACCTCGGAGGTGTTGGTGCATTTCGCTTTGGCTGAGGACATTCGTGCTTTGAAGCGTGTCAAAGACGCGGTGGCCAGTGGCCGACCCTTGCCGCAGGTGTTGCGTGAGCAGCGCATATGGGGACCCAAAGAGCGTTTGTTCGAGCGGGTTTTGCCCCTGTTGTCCCCCGCAGCCATGGACCGCTTGCTGAGCGCCGCGCATCAAGTGGACGGCGTGGTCAAAGGCTTGCGTTTTGCACAGTGGCCGACCGATAGCTGGCAAGCCTTGGGCCGCTTGGCCTTCATGCTGAGCAAAGCCTGTCAACCAGCTTGATGTGCATCTCTGCCAAAATCCAGCCATGAACGCCGCCGCCACCATCCCCGAACTCATGCGCACCTTGGGCCTGCAAGCGCGGTGTGCGGCCGCGGGCATGGCACGGGCCACGGCGGCGCAAAAAGCCCAAGCTTTGCGGGTGCTGGCGCGGCTGCTGCGCGAGCACACCGCTGCTTTGCAAACCGACAACGCCAAAGACCTGAGCCGCGCCCAAGCCGCCGGTTTGGCCGCGCCCATGGTCGATCGCCTGAAGCTCTCGCCGCAAACGCTTGAAACCTGCGCCTTGGGTTGCGAACAGTTGGCATCCATGCCCGACATCATTGGCAGCATCAGCGGCATGAGCCAGCAGCCCAGCGGTATTCGGGTTGGGCAAATGCGCGTGCCCATCGGCGTGTTTGGCATGATTTACGAGAGCCGCCCCAACGTCACCATCGAAGCGGCGTCACTGGCTATCAAGAGTGGCAACGCCTGCAACTTGCGCGGCGGCTCTGAGGCCATCGACTCCAACAAAGCCTTGGCCGCGCTGGTGCAACAAGCCTTGGCCGAGGCCGGTTTGCCCACCGATGCGGTGCAACTCGTGCCCACCACCGACCGCGCAGCCGTGGGTGAACTCATCACCATGCCAGCTTTCGTGGACGTGGTTATCCCACGCGGCGGCAAGGGTTTGATCGAGCGCATCAGCCAAGACGCCAAGGTGCCTGTCATCAAACATTTGGACGGCAACTGCCACACCTATGTGGACGACCCGTGTGACCTCGACATGGCGCTCACCGTGGTGGACAACGCCAAAACCCAAAAGTACAGCCCTTGCAACGCCACAGAAAGTTTGCTGGTGGCCCGTGGTGTGGCGGCGGCGTTTTTGCCGCGCATCGGCCAAGTGTTTGCCGACAAAGGCGTGGAAATGCGTTGCTGCTCCGAGGCCAAAGCCTTGTTGCAAAGCATCAAAGGCGCGGTGCTCAAAGACGCCACCGAGCAAGATTGGTTCGAGGAATATTTGGCGCCCATCATCAGCATCAAGGTGGTGGACGGCTTGGACGCAGCCATTGCCCACATCAACCACTACAGCAGCCACCACACCGACGCCATTCTCACGTTGAACCATGTGCACAGCCAGCGCTTTTTGCGTGAGGTCGACTCGGCCAGCGTCATCGTCAACGCCAGCACCCGCTTTGCCGATGGCTTTGAATACGGCTTGGGTGCCGAGATCGGCATTTCCACCGACAAATTCCACGCCCGTGGACCGGTGGGCATAGAGGGCCTCACCTCGTTGAAATATGTGGTGTTGGGAGCGGGGGAAGTGCGGGGTTGAGGCTGAGAAGCTCCTGACGCTTGAAGCTGTCAGAATCACCCCCACTTACCTCTCTCACTCTTTTCAAGCGACCCCATGGTTCCTCACCTCATTACCGCGCTCACCGGCCCTATCAACGAACTCGAGCAGCGCATTCTTGACTCCATGCCCGCCATCGAGCGCTGGTTTCGCATGGAGTGGATGGAACACACGCCACCTTTTTACAGCTCGGTGGACATCCGCAATGCGGGCTTCAAACTCGCCCCTGTGGACACCAACCTCTACCCTGGCGGTTGGAACAACCTCACGCCCGAGATGCTGCCCTTGGCAGTGCAAGCGGCGATGGCGGCGATTGAGAAAATTTGCCCCGAAGCCCGCAACCTCTTGCTGATCCCCGAAAACCACACCCGCAACACCTTTTACCTGAGCAATGTGGCGCAACTCGCCCGCATCTTCAACATGGCGGGTTTGAATGTGCGTATTGGCTCCATCAACCCCGAGATCAAAGAAGACACCACCATCGATTTGCCCAATGGCGAATCGGTCAAGTTGGAGCCTGTGATTCGCAGCAAAACCCGCTTGGGACTGAAAGACTTCGACCCTTGCACGATTTTGCTCAACAACGATTTAAGCGCAGGCATCCCCGGCATATTGGAGGACCTGCACGAGCAATACCTGTTGCCGCCACTGCACGCCGGTTGGTGTGTGCGGCGCAAAAGCCAGCATTTCGCCAACTATGAAGAAGTGTCCAAGCGCTTTGGCAAGTTGCTGGGCATTGACCCCTGGCTGATCAACCCCATGTTCAGCCAATGCGGCGAGGTCAACTTTGCCGAGGGCACGGGCATGGAGTGCCTGACCACCAATGTCGACATGTTGCTGACCAAAATCCGTCGCAAATACAAGGAATTTGGCATCCACGAAAAACCTTTTGTGATCGTCAAAGCGGACAACGGCACCTATGGCATGGGCATCATGACAGTGCGCAGCGTGGCCGATTTGGAGGCCTTGAACCGTAAAACCCGCAACAAAATGAGCGTGGTCAAAGACGGCCAAGAGGTCAACCAAGTCATCATCCAAGAAGGCGTGCTGACCAACGAGCGCATCAACGACGCGGTGGCCGAGCCGGTGGTCTACATGATGGACCGCTATGTGGTGGGCGGCTTTTACCGTGTCCATGCCGAGCGTGGCGTGGACGAAAACCTGAATGCCCCTGGATCGAGCTTTGTGCCCTTGGCGTTTGAGCAAAGCGCTCACACGCCCCAGCCAGGCATGAAGCCTGGTGCCAGCTTGCCCAACCGTTTCTACATGTACGGGGTGATTGCCCGATTGGCCATGTTGGCCGCAAGCTACGAAATGGAGCAAACCGACCCCAATGCCGAGGTATACGAATAAAAAAGAATACCTATGCTGCACTGCAAAATAGGTAAACTCCGCGCATCTTGTTAATGGGTGGAGAGGCGATCAGCCGCTTCATAGGCTGATGAGCGGTTCCGCATCTGACACACACAAATCTTCACTTGCCAGTTTGACCCTGGGTGCTATTGGGGTCGTTTATGGGGACATTGGTACCAGTGTCCTTTACTCCATCAAAGAGGTGTTTGGTTCAGGCCATGTGGAATTCACGCCTGACAATGTGATGGGCATTTTGTCCATCTTCTTTTGGACCCTGACATTCATTGTTTCGCTGAAATATGTCATGTTGGTGCTGCGCGCCGACAACAACGGCGAGGGCGGGTTGGTGGCCATGCTGGCGCTTGCATCTTCCTCGGTTCGCGACAAACCTCGGTTGCGAAGTATTTTGCTGGTGGTCGGTATTTTTGGCACCTGCTTGTTTTATGGCGATGGCGTTATCACCCCAGCAATTTCTGTGCTGTCAGCGGTGGAAGGCTTGGAGGTGGTCTCGCCCAACTTCAAGCGCTATGTCATTCCCTTGACCCTGCTTATTTTGTTGTGTTTGTTTGCGGTTCAAAAGCGTGGTACTGCTGGTATTGGCAAGTTTTTTGGCCCCATCACCACGGTTTGGTTTATCGCTATTGCAGCTTTGGGCGTTTACCACATCGCCAGCAATCCAACGATTTTGTGGGCCATCAGTCCCTATTACGCTGTGAAGTTCATGTGGGAGCAACCCGGCACCACGTTTTTGATTTTGGGCGCGGTGGTCTTGTGCGTGACGGGCGGCGAAGCTTTGTATGCCGACATGGGCCACTTTGGCAAAAAGCCTATTCGTTTGGCTTGGTTTGGCTTGGTCATGCCTTGTTTGACCCTGAACTATTTTGGCCAAGGCGCTTTGTTGCTGACCGAACCAGAAGCCGTGAAAAACCCGTTTTACAACATGGCCCCCGATTGGGCGCTGATTCCTCTGGTGATCTTGGCAACAGCGGCCACCGTCATCGCCTCTCAAGCGCTGATCACCGGCGCTTTCAGCGTCACCAAGCAAGTGATTCAGCTGGGGTTTTTGCCGCGCTTACAGGTTCAGCACACCAGCGAAAAAGACACCGGACAGATTTACATGCCTTTTGTGAACTGGGGCCTGTTTGTGTTCATTGTGTTGGCCGTGGTGATGTTCAAAACCTCCAGCAATTTGGCGGCGGCTTACGGCATTGCGGTGTGTACCGATATGTTGATCACCACCATCTTGACCTTCTTTGTCATTCGCTACGCATGGAAGTACCCGCTGTGGCTGTGCATCAGCGCCACCTCGGTGTTC
>CALPPP020000087.1 GCA_943325485.2 Rickettsia typhi | reverse complement strand
CCGGGCCAAGGCTTTTTTCGCAATCGCCTTGAGTGCGGAGGGCCGTATCTCTAGCTCAACGCCTTCCATTCCAAACAGTTTGTTGTATTGCTTGACCAGCGCATTCTTGGGCTCGGTGAGAATTTGCATGAGCGCATCCTCACTCAGCTCACTGAGGGTCGCGACCACAGGCAAACGCCCCACGAGTTCAGGAATCAGACCGAATTTGATCAAATCTTCCGGTTCTACTTGTCCAAACATATCGGACAAACTGCGTTCTTCTTTAGTTTTGACCACTGCGCTAAAGCCAATACCTGAGCGTTCTGTGCGGTTTTCTATGACTTTTTCCAAGCCAGCAAAGGCACCGCCACAGATAAACAGGATGTTGGTGGTATCCACCTGAAGGAAATCTTGGTTGGGGTGTTTGCGCCCGCCTTGGGGGGGGACGCTGGCCATGGTGCCCTCGATCAGCTTGAGCAAAGCTTGCTGAACGCCCTCGCCGGACACGTCACGTGTAATGGAGGGGTTATCGGATTTACGGGAAATTTTGTCGATCTCATCGATGTAGACAATGCCCCGCTGTGCCCGTTCGACGTCGTAATTGCAGTTTTGCAATAACTTTTGGATGATGTTTTCCACATCCTCGCCCACATAACCCGCTTCGGTGAGGGTGGTGGCGTCAGACATGACAAACGGCACATTGAGCATACGGGCCAAGGTTTGCGCCAACAAGGTTTTGCCAGAGCCGGTCGGGCCAATCAGCAAAATATTGGACTTGGTGAGTTCGACCTCGTCTTTTTTGGCGGTTTCCTTGTGCTGAAGGCGTTTGTAGTGGTTGTAAACCGCCACAGCCAAGGCACGCTTGGCCGGTTCTTGGCCAATCACATAGTTGTCTAGGTTGTTTTTGATGTCCAAGGGACTGGGCAAATCGCCCCGCCCTTCGCGCATGCTCGCCGCCTCAGGGGGCAACTCGTCGCGGATGATGTCATTGCATAAATCGATGCACTCATCGCAGATAAAAACAGAGGGCCCGGCAATGAGTTTTTTGACCTCATGCTGGCTTTTGCCGCAAAAAGAGCAGTAAAGCGTTTTTTCGCTGGAAGTACCTTTTTTGTCGGCCATTCGGTCTCTGCGTTAAGTTGGTCTACCAATGATACTCAAATCCATCAGGGCCGCTTGGCAATCACATCGTCCACCAAACCATAGGCCTTGGCTTCGTCAGCGGTCAGGTAGTAATCGCGCTCGGTATCGACTTCAATGCGTGACAAAGGCTGGCCGGTGTTCTCTGACAGCAACTGGTTTAAGCGCTCACGGGTTTTCAAAATTTCGCGAGCAGCAATTTCAATCTCTGTGGCTTGGCCTTGTGTGCCGCCCAAAGGTTGGTGGATCATGACCTTGGAGTTGGGCAAAGAAAAACGTTTGCCCTTGGCACCAGCAGCGAGCAAGAAAGCGCCCATGCTGGCAGCCATGCCAATGCACAAGGTGGACACTGCGGGTTTGATGAAGTTCATGGTGTCGTAAATCGCCATGCCAGCACTGACCGAGCCACCGGGTGAGTTAATGTAGAGCGAAATATCCTTGTCAGGATTTTCACTCTCCAAAAACAGCAACTGCGCAACGATCAAATTGGCCGTGTGGTCGTTGACCGGCCCCACCAAAAAAATGACGCGTTCGCGCAAGAGACGCGAATAAATGTCGTAAGCGCGTTCGCCCCGACCGCTGGTCTCAATCACGACTGGGACCATGCCCAAGGCTTGTGTGTCTAATGCGCTCATTGCGTTTCTCCAGCCTGTTTAGGCTTGTTGTCCCATTAATTCATCAAAGCTGATGGCTTTCTCAGTGACTTTGGCCAGCGAGAACACATAGTTGGTGACATTTTGCTCAATCACAATGCCTTCCACCTCGGCCATGCGGCGGTTGTCACTGTAGTACCAGCGTTGCACCTCGGTGGGCTTTTCATAACTGGCAGACAGTTCTTCCACATGGGCCTTGATTTGATCGGGCGTGGCTTGCAAGCCTTGCTGACGCACCAACTCAGACACCACCAAGCCCATGCGCACACGGCGCTCAGCTTGTGGCTTGAACACCTCTTCAGGAATGGGGGCTTTGTCAGCGTCTTTGATGCCGCGTTGTTTCAGCTCTTCACGGGCACCTTGCACCATGCGATCGAGCTCAGCTTGCACGATGGAGTTGGGCAAGTCGAGTTCTGCATGCTCGACCAAAGCGTCTAGGGCTGCTTGTTTGTTGCGCCCCAGCAAGCGGAACTTCACTTCACGCTCTAAGTTGCCACGGATATCAGCACGCAAGCCAGTGACGGTGGCATCGACTGCCCCCAAAGACTTGGCGAGTTCGTCGGTGACTTCTGGCAAATGGCTGGCTTCCAGCTTTTTCAAGGTCACCATGAAGTCGGCGGTTTTGCCAGCCACTTCACGGCCTTGGTAGTCTTCGGGAAAAGCCAAGGGAAAGGTTTTGCTCTCGCCTACTTTCATGCCTTTGACGGCGGCTTCAAACTCTTGAAGCATCTGGCCTTCGCCCACCACAAATTGAAAGTCCTGGGCCCGGCCACCATCAAACGGCTCGCCGTCAATCTTGCCTTCGAAGTCCACGGTCACGCGGTCGTCGGTATCGGCTGTCGAGTCGAGTGAGCGCTGGGCATAGGTGCGGCGTTGCTTGCGCAAAATTTCGATTGTCTTGTCGATGGCTTCGTCGGTGACATCGGCCTGCAATTTATCAATGGTGACCTGTGCCAAGTCTTTCATCTTCACTTCAGGGTACACCTCGAAGATGGCGTCAAATGCCATTTCACCTTCAGGCGCTTGTTCTTTTTCGCTGATGCGGGGCTGGCCGGCCACACGCAACTGGGCTTCTATGGTGGCTTGGTTGAAGGCCTCACCTACTTTGTCGTTCATGACTTCGTAATGCACCGAGTAACCGTAGCGCTGCGCTACGATGTTCATGGGCACTTTGCCAGGGCGAAAACCGTCAATCTTGACTTGGCGAGCGAGCTTCTTCAAACGCGCATTCACTTCGTTTTGAATCACAGTGGCGGGCAAAGTCAAAGTGATTTTGCGCTCCAACTTTTCCAAGGTTTCAACATTCACGGCCATGAGGTTTCTCCATCTCTGAACTTAAAAGCGCGGGGCTTTGGGCATGCATTGGTGCGCGGGGGGGGACTCGAACCCCCACAGTATTGCTACCGTCAGGACCTAAACCTGGTGCGTCTACCAATTTCGCCACCCGCGCGGGATTGAAAAAAAGCAAAGGGCGGTGTGACTGAACATACCGCCCGTCTGAAATCGGTCAAGGCGAAATTCTACCCGCCCCGGCTGTTGTCAAGGACAGCGCTAACGCTTAACCCTGAACCAAGCGGCATACATGGCTGGCAAAGCCAACAAAGTCAGCACAGTCGCCACAATCAAACCGCCCATGATGGCAACCGCCATAGGCCCCCAAAACACGCTGCGCGACAGCGGAATCATGGCCAGTACAGCGGCGGCTGCAGTCAACACAATGGGTCGCAAGCGACGCACCGCGGACTCGACGATGGCGTCCCAAGCGGGTACGCCATTGGCACGGTCTTGCTCGATTTGATCAATCAAGATGACCGAGTTGCGCTGAATCATGCCCATAAGAGCAATCACCCCAAGCAAAGCCACAAAACCAAACGGGCGGTTCAAGGTCAGCAACGCCAAAGCAACGCCTGCAATGCCCATGGGGCCAGTCAAAAACACCAGCAATGCGCGGCTGAAGCTTTGCAGCTGCAACATCAACAAGGTGAAGGTCACAAACAGCATGAGAGGCAAGCCAGCGGCAATAGAAGCAGAGCCTTTAGAGCTTTCCTCCACAGCGCCAGCCACATAGATACGGTAGTCGGCGTGTCCATCGATAGCCCATTGCTTCTCCAGTTTTTTCAACTCGGGCAACAACTGTGCAGTGACGGTTGCGCCTTGCAAACCTTCCACGATGTCGGACTGCACGGTGATGGCGTAGTCGCGGTTTTCGCGCCACATCACGCCAGGTTCCCAGGTGAACTGCGGCTTGGCCACTTGCAACAGTGGCACCGATTTGCCCGATGCGGTGGGCACATAAGCATTGCCCAAGTCAGAAATGGCTTGGCGTTCGGTTTGCGGTTGGCGCAGCACGATGTCGATCAATTGATCGCCTTCGCGGAACTGTCCCACGGTGGTGCCGCTCAGCAACACCCTAGACGCTTGCGCAATCGACTGGCTGGTCACACCCAAAGCTCTCGCTTTTTCTTGGTCAACAGCCAAACGAATCACCTTGATGGATTCATTCCAGTTGTCGTTCACGCCGCGGGTATTGGTATTGGTTCGCATCACGGCCTTGACCTCGTCAGCACGCAAACGCAATGCATGCGGGTCGGGGCCCGCCACGCGAAACTGCACGGGGAAAGGCACGGGTGGGCCATTGGGCAACAACTTCACACGGGCTCTGACATCGGGAAATTCTTTGGCCATGATGGCAGGCAGTGCCACCCGCAGGCTTTCACGCAACTTCAAGTCTTTGGGTTGGATGATGAACTGCGAGACATTGCTTTGCGGAAAGACTTGATCCAGCGGCAGGTAAAAACGCGGCACGCCTGAACCCACCCACAAACTGACCGACTCCACGCCCTCGGTTGCCAACAAACGCTTTTCCACTTGAAGACTCAAGGCTTCGTTGGCGGCGACGCTGGTGCCTTCGGGAAACCAAATGTCCATCATGATTTCAGGGCGGCTGGAGTCAGGGAAAAACTGCTGCTGAACTTTACCCATGCCAAATATGCCCAGCGCAAACGTCAAAATGGTGGCGCCTATGGTCAACCAGCGGTGCTTGACGCACCAGTTCACTGTGCGTCGAAAGGTGTTGTAGAAGGCTGAGTCAAACAGTTCTTGTGGCGCGCCACCTGCAATATGTGGCTTGACTTTCAGAATCAAAGTTCCCAAATAAGGCACAAAAAACACCGAGACCCACCAACTCAGCAACAAAGCAATGACAGTGACCGCAAAAATCGCAAAGGTGTATTCACCTGTGACCGATTTGGCCAAACCAATGGGTAAAAAACCCGCGGCGGTTATGAGGGTGCCCGTCAACATGGGCATGGCGGTCACCTCGTAAGCAAAGGTGGCAGCGCGGACTTTGTCAAAGCCCTCTTCCATTTTGCGCACCATCATCTCCACCGCAATGATGGCGTCGTCCACCAGCAAACCCAAAGCAATGATGAGCGAACCCAGCGATATTTTGTGCAAGCCAATGCCCAGGTAATACATCGCCAAAAACGTCATGGCCAGCACCAAGGGAATGGTGATGCCCACCACCAAACCAGGTCGCATATCGATATGCCACCCAAAGCGCCCACCTTTGTGCCAACCCAAGGACACAAAACTGACCACCAACACAATCACCACAGCCTCGATCAACACACTGACAAATTCACTGATAGAGCGTTCGACCGCTTTGGGTTGGTCTTGCACCTGCACCAATCTCACGCCATGGGGCAAGTTGGCTTGAATTTTGGTTGTTGCATTGTGTAAGGCTTTGCCCAAGGCAATGATGTCGCCCCCCTTGGCCATGGAAACCCCCAAAGCCACCACTTGCTCGCCTTGAAAGCGCACTTTGACTGACGCTGGGTCGACATAGCCGCGTTGAATAGAGGCGATATCGCCCAACTTGATTTGTTGGCCAGACGCGCCGCGGATGGGCATGGCTTGGAGTTGCTCCATCGCTTGGAACTGCCCTTGCACGCGGATTTGCACCATGTCCAAAGGGGTCTGCATGGTGCCCGCACTTTCCACCGCGTTTTGTTGGCCCAGTTGCGCCAGCACCGCGTTCAAGTCCAAGCCCAGTTGGGCCAAGCGCTTTTGCGCAATTTCAATATAAATTTTTT
>CALPPP020000086.1 GCA_943325485.2 Rickettsia typhi | reverse complement strand
TGGTCTCGTTGGTGGGGGCGACCTCCTTGGTCCAGTTGCAAGGCCAGCCGGTAGAACGCTGGCTGAGCCGCGGCAGCGTCGATTGGGGCGTGCTGCAAACCAATATTCGCCAAACCGGCAGCGTGCGTGGTTTTGCCACCGAGCTGCGCACCATGGCTGGCACGCAGGTAGCGGTGGAGATTTCGGCCCTGACCTTGACCGGCCCGCAGGCCTTGTATGGGTTTTTTGTCCGCGACGTGGGCCGCCAACGCTTGCCTGACGCCCCGATTGAGTCGGGCATGGCCGGCTCGGTGGCCCAATTGGCCCAGCTGGTGGGTCGCATGCCGATGAAAGACATCGTTGGCGAGACCAGCGACATGATCGAGCGCATGTGCATCCAAGCCGCCCTGCAACTGACCCACAACAACCGCGCTTCGGCGGCGGAGATGCTGGGTTTGTCGCGCCAAAGCCTGTATGTGAAGTTGCGTCGCTACGAAATGGCGGGCACCAGCGAGGCCGAGTAAGCCCGTTTCGCAGCAGCGGGAGCGCACAGGGCCCCCAAACCGTGCAGCCCAGCGGCTGAGTACCGCAGCCAGATGCAGGCACAACGCCCCTGGTCGCGCGCGAGCCCACCCCCTTGTGCACCAAAACGGTGTGCGGCTGTTCGCGCGCCAGCCCAAAGGGGCGGCTGGCGAAAGTGTCAGATATTTCAGACAAAATAATCGTAAACCTCAGTTGACAGTTGGGGTGGTCGAGCCAAAAATGCACCATGGCCCGCCCCTCCCTGTCCACCGTCGCTGAGCTGCTCAAGCCCATCACCTGGTTTCCGCCCATGTGGGCCTTCGCCTGCGGTGTGGTGTCTTCGGGCGAGGCGTTCGCCGGCCATTGGGGTTTGATCGTTTGGGGCGTGTTGTTGGCGGGGCCTTTGGTGTGTGCCAGCAGCCAAGCGGTGAATGATTGGTTTGACCGGCATGTGGATGCCATCAATGAGCCCCAAAGGCCCATTCCTTCGGGGCGTATTCCCGGGCGCTGGGGCTTGTACATCGCCATCCTGTGGACTGTGTTGTCCTTGCTGTGGGCGTGGCAGTTGGGCACTTGGGCCTTTCGCGCCACTTTGCTGGCGCTGGCGCTGGCGTGGGCTTACAGCGCCCCTCCTTTTCGTTTCAAAAAAGACGGCTGGATTGGCAATGCCGCTTGTGCGCTCAGCTACGAAGGCTTGGCATGGATCACCGGCGCAGCGGTCATGTTGGGCGGCGCCATGCCCGACGCCCACATCATCACCTTGGCCTTGCTCTACAGCTTGGCAGCGCACGGCATCATGACCTTGAATGATTTCAAGTCCATCGAAGGCGACCGCCAAATGGGTGTGTGGTCATTGCCGGTGCAACTCGGCGTCAAAGGCGCGGCTGGCACCGCCTGTTGGGTGATGTTGCTGCCCCAATTTGTGGTGGTGGCTTTGCTGCTCGCTTGGGGTTTGTTGCCCTACGCGGTGGCGGTGCTGCTGTTGATTTATGCGCAAACCCCTTTGATGATGCGCTTCATGCGTGACCCCGTGGGTCGAGCATTAAGCCTCAGCGCATTCGGTGTGCCCTTGCTGGTCGCCGGCATGATGGTCAGCGCTTTTGCGTGGCGCAATGCGCCGCAACACCTTATTACTTCTCAGGCTGATGCCAATTCATTTTCCCAAGCGCAATCTCATACCAGGAGCACTTCTCATGCAAAACTTGACTTATGACGTGGTGGTGGTCGGCGGCGGACCCGCCGGCGCAACTGCAGCAGACGATTTAGCTCGCCTTGGTCGCCATGTGCTGCTGCTCGACAGGCAAGGTCGCATCAAACCTTGCGGCGGTGCAATTCCTCCCCGCCTGATCAAAGACTTCGAGATCCCCGACGAACTCTTGGTGGCCAAAGCCAGGGCGGCTCGCATGGTCTCGCCCAAAGATAAAAAGGTCGATATTCCCATCGAAGGTGGCTTTGTGGGCATGGTCAACCGCGACCAGTTTGACGAATGGTTGCGTGTACGGGCTGAAAACCACGGTGCGGTGCGTCAGCGCGGTGTGTTTGACAAACTCAGCCGAGATGACGACGGTGTCAGCCGTGTGCACTTCACCATTCGCACCGACGATGGCTTGGAAAAAGCCGCCAGTGTGCGGGGACGCTGCATCATTGGCGCCGATGGCGCTCGCTCCGAAGTGGCTCGCCAAGCCGTGCCAGGTGCGGAAAAAACCAAGTATGTGTTTGCTTACCACGAGATTGTCAAAACACCCGAAAACATGGTGCAAACCGAGTCCGATCCCTCACGTTGCGATGTGTATTACCGCGGCAGTTTGTCACCCGATTTTTACGGCTGGGTCTTCCCCCATGGCGACACCATGAGCGTGGGTACGGGCAGCGCCGACAAAGGCTTTTCGCTGCGCAGTGCCGTCGGTCGTTTGCGTGACGCCGCCGGTTTGCAGCACGCCACCGTGTTGCGCCGCGAAGGTGCACCCCTGCCCATGAAACCGCTGCCACGTTGGGACAACGGGCGTGATGTGGTGTTGGCCGGTGACGCTGCAGGTGTGGTCGCCCCCGCGTCAGGAGAGGGCATTTACTACGCCATGTTGGGTGGTCGATTGGCCGCAGACGCAGCCCACGAATGCTTGGTGCAACGCAACCCAGCGGCTTTAAAGCTGGCCCGCAAGCGCTTCATGAAAGACCATGGCACGGTGTTTTGGGTGCTGGGCATCATGCAGTATTTTTGGTACAGCACCGACAAGCGCCGCGAAAGTTTTGTGAAGATGTGCGAAGACAAAGACGTGCAAAAACTCACCTTTGACTCGTACATGAACAAAAAGCTAGAGCGCAAAAAACCCATGGCGCATGTGAAGATTTTCTTCAAGGACATGGCGCATTTGATGGGCATGGCCAAGACCTGAGCTCGTCATTGCGAGCGCAGCGAAGCAATCTGTTTCAGGTAATCCACCATTTGCAAGGGCACCTCCTCATGGACCAAATGCCCATAGCCCGCCCAGCGCTTCAAGTGGCCGTTTGACAGCAAGGCCAGCGCTTGCTGGGCTTGCATGGGTGGCACGGTGCGGTCGTTGTCGCCAACCAAGATATGCACAGGGCAGCGCAGTTGGCCAAGCACAGACGGGCCTGACGACAAATCCCAAGCAGCCATCATGTTCAAAGCGCCTTGGGCATGGTCGGGGTTGGCTACCAGCCTCGCATAAAGCGCTTTGCCCCTGTCGTCCAGCACCGAGCCCGTACTGTCTAGCAATTTGTCCAACATGCCAGGACTGCTGGCTTGTTTGGCAAACCATTGCGGTACCAAGGGGGTGAGGGCCAGCAATTTGGCAGCAGGCGGAAACAGCAGCCCTGCCAAACCGGGAAGCGGCAGCCACGCGGGATTGATGCCCACCAAGGCTTGGGGCGTGAGTTGCTGGGTGACCACCATATTCGCTGCAATGGCTGCACCTGCCGAGTGACCGATGAACACATCCACCGCAAACGCCAGCGCTTGGGTGAGCGCATGCAAACTGCTCGCCATGCCCGGCAGCGACATGCCGTCACCGGCAGCCAGTGAGCTGAAGCCATGGCCGGGCAAATCGACCGACAACACCCTGGCGTGCCCCGCCAGCGGCAAGAACAAGTCCCGCCAAGTGTGGCCCGAGGCCCCCGTGCCGTGGATGAGCAAGACCTGTGGTCCTCGATCACCGGCTTGTTGCACATGCCAGCGCACACCGCCAGCCTCGATAAACCGGCTGAGTTCGGCGTGGGGCCAATCATGGCGATGCGCTTGCCAGTCCATGTCAGCTTTGGGCGGCTAGCACCACTTGGGCCATGCGCTGGCTATTGGCTTGAGGCAGGGGCACATAGTGCGCACCCATGGCCAGTGCAATTTGCTCGGCTTGCGGCTCGGGGCGAGCCGAGGTGTCTATCCAAATGCTTTGCAATCCGTAAGAGCGCCACGCTTGCGCCAAGGACAACGATTCTTGCAAGGCCTGCGCCCGTCCCCCACTGCTTTGCAGGCTGACATTGGCACGCCCATCGCACAACATCACCAAACTGGGGGTAACGCCCAAGCGGCGTTGCTGCAAAGCCAGTTCCAAGGCCAGTTGCAGCGCATGGGGCAGGGGTGTGCCGCCGCCACCGGGCAAGCCCGCCAAGCTGCGTTTGGCTCGCACCAGCGATTTGGTGGGGGGTAGCAACACCTCGGCATGGGTGCCGCGAAACCCCAGCACACAGACCTGATCTCGCCGCGCATACGACTGCGCCAGCAGCAACTCCACCGCGCCCTTGGCCTCGGCCAAGCGGTGCAGGGCCGCCGAACCCGAGGCATCGATGGAGAAGATCAAACAGGTTTGGGTGCGCTCAGCAAAGCGGTGAATATGAAAGTCTTCGGCACGAATGGCTAAACGGCTTGCCGCACCTTGGGCGGATGGCGCAGGGCTGCGCAATCTTTGCCGAGGGGCGGCGTGTCCCAAGGTGGCCAGTACGTGCAAGCGTGCGCCTTGGCGCGGCAAGCCCGGGCGGGGCGGCAGGGGCGAGCCACGGCTGCGACTGTGCCGAATCGCGCCGCTGCGGCTTTGGCCGCCCCCCTTGATGTGGCTTTTGGGCGACTGCGCCAAGCGCGCCAAGACATCGGGGGGCAGGCTGGCCAAGGCGGCTTCCAGCAGCAACTCGCCCATGTCTTGCGGCGGTGTTTCTTCTTCAGGTGTATCGGGTGGGTTCTCGGGCGGCTCGGGTTCAGCGGGCGGCGGCTCGGGGGCTGGCTCATCTTCTGGCGGGGTTTCGTCAGGCGGTTCGGGAGGAGGCTCAGGTGGCGCCTCTTGCTCGGGTGGTGCGGGCATCTGGGTGGCGCGTGGCGTCAGGCACAAACGGGCTGCACGACCCAAGTCGTGGTCTTCAACCGCATCGCTGTCGCGCAACGCCGCCAGCACACAGGCCAAGCGCACACAGGCCAAGGGACCCCGCAAACTGGCGATGCCCATGGCCTGGGCCATCTGGGTGATGGCCTGTATTTGCTGATCATTCAAGCGCAGTGTGCGCAAACGTTGCAACACCGCTTGGCGCTCTTCCTCGGCCTCGCCGTCAGGGCTGCACAGCACGCCCAGCAGCCCCAAGACCTCGTCGCTGGCTTCTTCTGGCCGCCCAAGGTGGCGCAAATCCAGCCAGATGCCCAGACGTTCTTGCAAAGCCTCAGCCATGGGCGGTTCGTCTTCCAAAGCCTCGTCCAAAGCGATCAGCCCCAGCCTTGCGTCTTGGGTGTCGCCACCACCGTGGGGCGTGACGCGGCCGTTGTCGAGCACCTGCGCCACAATGGCCGCCGCTTCATGGGCCATGCGCTCGGCCATGGGGGCCAGCAAAAGCGACTGGTCAGACTGCGCGAGCAAACCCGCTTGGGTGATGGGTCTGCCGCTGTTCAAGGTGGCGCTTAAATCCAAGCCCCCTAAAAGGCGTTCGCTGTCGATGTTGTTTGGCAGCCGCCTGACCTCGGGTCGCAGGTGCTGCAGCATGGTCAGCCATTCGTCGCGCACCGGACCATGGGGGGCTCGCAGCCATATACCACGCAAACCCACGGGGTCGATGTGCAGGGCCGCCAGCGCCCACAGCGCGTCGTCCCAAGCCAGGTTCACGTGCCTAACACCTCGGCAAGGGCACGATCAACGCGGGTGCCCGAGCCGGTGTCGTCCAAGGGATTGCGGCGCAAGCGGTGACGCAGCGCCATGGGGGCCACGGTACGTAAATGCGCGGGGGTGGCGGCTTTGTGGCCTTGCATGGCCGCCAGCGAGCGGCAAGCTCGCATGAGGGTGAGTTCGGCGCGTAAGCCATCGGTGCCCAGCGATTGGCACAACTGTGCGCACAAGCGCAGCAAATCGTCGCCTACCTTGACTTTGTCGAGCAGCTTGCGGGCTTTCACAAT
>CALPPP020000085.1 GCA_943325485.2 Rickettsia typhi | reverse complement strand
TCAGACAACTGCGCCACCTCACCCGCTTCGTGCTGGTGTGGTTTGCTTTGTCTTTGGGTGTGGCGATGGCCTCTTCTTTGGTGGCGCCCAAGGCCACCGAACTGGTGTGTACCAGCGGCGGCATGCTCAAACTGGTGGCCATGGACGGCAACGACAGCGCTGTACCCAGCCACGGAACCATGGACTGCGCCTTGTGCTTGCCAGTGGCTTTGCCACCCTCTCCCAGCTCGGTGAAAGTAGCGCCTGTTTCACCCCTTTCCCATGCCCTGCAACCGACTGCAGCGGCCCATATCGCGTCGGCTACCGCGCCGCCGCTGCCTTCTCGCGGACCTCCCGTACTTTGAACCTTGATTGAACAAGCGGCCGAAGTTTTCCTCGGCGGCACTTTCATTTTTCAATGTTCGTACGCACAGCGCGTGCAAGAGAGGGAATCATGTCTTGTTATTTTTCACACCGTGCTTGGCTGCATGGCTTGTTGCCGATCATCATGCTCATGGCGCAAGGTGCCGTAAACGCCGACCAGCAGAGCTTGCAAGAGGTGGTGGTGTCAGGTTCGCGCACTGCAACCAAACTGAGCGAAACACCCGTCTCCATTGGAGCGGTCAGTCAAGAAACTTGGGATGCGGACAAGGCCAAAAGCGTGGGCGAGATCGTCAACCGTATTCCTGGCGTTTTTTGGAATGACTTGGGCAATGAGCAGCACAGCATGGGTATTCGCCAACCTATCAGTACCAATGCGGTTTACCAGTACTTGGAAGACGGCATTCCTATCAGACCCTTGGGTGTGTTTAACCATAACGCTTTGAATGAAACCAATATGAACGGCTCAGGCGGCGTAGAGGTGGTCAAAGGCGCGGCTTCGTCTTTGTATGGCAGCAATGCTGTGGGCGGCGCGGTGAACTTTTTAACCCTGGCGCCGTCGCGAACGCCGACGGGCTATGTTGGCCTCAGAGGAGACGCCATTCAAGGCTATTCACGATGGGATACGGGCGCGAGCAACACCTGGGGCGATATGGGCTTGCGCTTGTCGCATTACAGCTCGTACCGTGAACATGACAATTGGCAGCAATACAGCGGTGGGAGAAAAGACTCTCTGACCCTGCGTGGTGATTACAACTTAGGCCTGTCTTCTTGGTTGAAAGCCACCTTGGTCTATACCGATCTTGACGCCGATATGACGGGTAGTTTGTTTGAAAACGACTACCGCACCAACCCAGGCAAAAGCATCAACACATTTACCTGGCGCAAAGACAAAACCACTCGCGCCAACTTGGCTTGGGAAGGCGAAACCACAGCCAACGGCTTGACGACGGTCACAGCGTTTGCTCGCAACAACGACCATGGACAGACGCCGAGTTACACCATTTCAAGCTGCACAGCTGTCTCTGGCACTACCTGTCCTGCAGTAGGAGTGATCAACGGCAGTATCAATAACAACCATGTGGAGTCGGTCGGTGTTGACATCAAACATGTCCAAGAACTGGGATGGTTGAATGCCCGTTTAATTTCGGGCATTTATATTGACCGCAGCCAAAACGACTATGTGTCTGACAATTTGTTGGTCAGAAAAGATGCGCAAGGCCGCTATATCTCTTTTGTGCTCAACAACACGGCCAACCCTCGAGGCGTGAGAAATTACGGCGTAGGCATTGCCAACGATGCGTTGTTTGCGCAATGGGAATTCTCCCCGGCTCCAGATTGGCGTTTGGTGGCAGGTGGTCGCTATGACAGCATTGCATACGACTTTAAAAACAGCTTGAAACCCGGCGCCGACTTTGGTGCCGCCAATGAGGTGCGCAGCTTTGCCAAGTTCAGCCCTAAGTTGGGTGCCAATTATGCGGTCAATGCCGTCAGCAGTGTGTATGGCAACCTCAGTCGCGGCTTCACCCCACCTGAGGTCAGTCAGTTGTATGGCAAAAGCGCCATTCCGGAACTCACGCCTTCAACCTATGAAAACACCGAAATTGGTTGGCGCACCTTGCTTGCCAATGGCATTCGCATGGACTCGGCGCTCTACCAGTTGACGGGTGACAACACCATCGTGTCCTACACGATCTCACCCGGCAACAGTGAAAACCGCAATGCGGGAAAAACCCAAAGCCAAGGTCTGGAATTGGCTCTCAGTCAGCAGCATATTTCGTGGGACTGGTACATCAGCGCAACTGTGGCCAAGCACCGCTTTGTCACCTACAAGCTGGGCGCAACCGAAGACTATTCTGGCAAAACCATGCCCCAGGCACCCAACCACACCTTGAATGGACAAATGGGTTGGAAGCCCACACCGGCGACCCGGGTAGCGCTGGGCATGGTTCGCCAAAGCCAATATTGGATGAACAACCTCAATACCGTGAGCTATGAAGGCCATACCTTGTGGAACCTCAACGCCACCCATCAGTTGTTGCGCAGCTTGGAGGTATGGGGCCAGATCCGTAACCTAGAAGACCGGCGGTATGCCGACAGCGCATCCAGTTCCTACAAGAGCGGTGCGTTCACCCCCAACACCCAAAACACGTACTCGCCAGGCGCACCGCGCAGCTATATGGTGGGCTTGACCTGGAGCATGAAATGACCACGATCCCCCACATCTCGCCGCGACCTGCCAGCTGGCAGGCCCAGGCCATGCGTTGGCACCGTGCTTTGGCGTGGGTGGCAGGCGTGGTGCTGGTGCTGTGGTGCAGCTCGGGTTTGATCCACACCTACCTGAGTCTTTTTGGGCCGCAGCAACAGGTGTTTCAAGCGCCACAACGTCCTTTGCAACTTCAGGGCATGAAGCCCATCGCTGACACACTGCGGCAAGCGCAGATCGATCAGGTGAGCATGGTGCGCATCGTGGTGGGCGAAGACGAGAACTTGTTGCAAGTTACGCAAGACGCGGGTCAGGCACGCCGGTATTTCCGTTTGTCCGATGGCCTTGAATTGAAAGACCAAGATTACAAACAAGCTTTGTTTTTGGCGCGTCATTTCATGGGATTGCCCGAAACGCCAGTGCATGAGGTGCGCAAGATCAGCGACTTCACTGGCGAGTATCCTTCGGTCAATCGCTTGCTGCCGGTCTACAGGGTGTCCTTTGACAATGATGATGACACCGTGGTTTTTGTCTATACCGAAACAGGCGTGTTGGCTGGGGTTAACAACCGATTGAAGAGCCAGTTGCAGACCGTGTTCAGGTATTTGCACAGCGCAAGTTGGCTGGGGGAAATCAACGAAGTCGTGCGTGTCTTGCTGGTGGGGTTGCTGATGTCAGCGCTGTTGGTAACCGCTTTGGCGGGTCTGGGCTTGTTAATTGGGGTGCGCCGCAAAACACCAGCACCAGGCGTGAAACATTGGCACAGAGGTGCAGCCTATCTTCTGAGCCTCCCCTTGCTGCTGTTGGCCATCAGTGGTTTGTGGCATTTGCTGCAAAACGCAGGTCCCAAGCCCGCGTCCAATTTGCGCTTATCGGCACCTATGAAGGTTGACCAGATGGATTTTGCCTTGCATACCCAATGGAGCCAAATCACCCAGGGTCTGAATGTGCAGGGTTTGAGCTTGGTGCGCAGCCATGAAAGCCAACAGTGGATGTACCGCCTAAGCCTTGCCAAATCCCTAGACAAGCAACCCACGACCCCTCAGGAGATTCGAAAAGCCAGGTTTGACGGCCGTAGCCCCTTGGCTGAACCCTTGTACCTGATGGCCAACAGCGGTGAGGTGTGGCGCCAAGGCGACCGCGAACTGGCTTTGCAACTCGGTGAGGGCTTTACCGGCGTGCCACGCCAAGCCATCGAATCTGTCGAGTTGGTCACCCGTTTTGGACCTGAATATGATTTTCGCAACAAGCGTGTGCCTGTGTGGCGCCTAAATTATGGTGCGCCGGTGAACGCCAGTGTGTTTGTGGATACCGCCACCGGGGTCTTGGCTGACATCAGTCCCAACGCAGCCAAAGCCGAGCGTTGGAGCTTCAGTTACCTGCACAAATGGAATTTTTTAAGCGTATGGGGCCGCCAGGTTCACAACGGCGTGGTGTCGGGCTTTGTTTTGGCCATCTTGCTGATGTTTGGTGTTTTGGGCCTGCGCATGGCATACAAGGGCAGAGCTGTTGCCAAGCCAAGCTCAGCGGCCCTTGCTCGGTGAGACAATCTTGGGTTGATGAACTCCCGCACCTCTCTCATCGTCTCCAGCGTGGTGCTGTTCCACCTTGCTGCGCTGTGGGCTTTGCACCAAGGCTTGCTGCAGCGCATGGTGGAAGTGGTGGTGCCTATCATGGCCATCAGCCAAGCAGAACCGCCCCCGCCCCCGCCTCCTCCCCCCCTTAAGCCGCCCGAACCACCCAAACCGGTGGAGCCGCCTAAGCCTGTGCCGCCCCCGCCCCCGCCACAAACCGTGCAGCCGGTCTTGACACCTGCGCCACCCGTGGTGAGCCCCGCGCCAGCTGCGGTGCTTAGTGCGCCCACAGCAGCGCCCACCGCGCCGGCGGTGCCTGCGGCTGCACCAGCACCCCCTGCGCCCCCGACGCCTCCCAGCCCACCGCCAGCAGCACCCGCCCCGCCACCTCCTGCGAAAGTGGAGTTGCCGACCTCCAAAGCCGATTACCTGCACAATCCGCCGCCAGACTATCCGCGCATGAGCAAGCGCTTGGGCGAGCAGGGTCGGGTGGTGGTGAAAGTGCTGATCGGCGAAGATGGCCGTCCTCAAAAGGCAGAACTTTTCACTTCCAGTGGGTTCGAGCGTTTAGACAAGTCAGCAATGGAGGCGGCCATGCGCTGGCGCTACGTGCCAGGCAAGCGAGGCGGTGTGGCAGAGGCCATGTGGTACCAAGTACCGATTCAATTCACTTTGGAATAAAGAGCAGACATGAACAACGAATTTGGACTCATCAATTTATGGACCGAGGGCGACGCCGTCACCCGTTTCGTGGCGATTTTGCTGCTGGTCATGTCGTTGGCGTCTTGGGTGGTCATCATCTTGAAGTCGCTTAATTTCTTGAGCGCCCAAAAGCAAGCAGGGCGCATCGAAGCGTTTTGGCACAGCCCGAATGTGGCGGGGGGCTTACAAGCTTTGGGAAATGAAGAGAACAACCCCTTCAGCGCGCTGGCCATGCGCGGCCAAGAAGCCTTGGCGCATTTGAAAACCAGTACTGCCAGACCCGAGTTGCTGAAAGAACTCGACGCCAGCGATTGGGTCACACGCAGCTTGCAAAACACCATCGACGACGCCACTGCCGAGTTGCAATCGGGCATGGCTATTCTGGCGTCGGTGGGTTCGACCTCGCCGTTTGTGGGCTTGTTCGGCACGGTCTGGGGCATCTACCATGCGCTCATGCAAATTGGCATGGCCGGACAAGCCACCATCGACAAGGTGGCGGGCCCGATTGGCGAGGCGCTCATCATGACGGCGCTGGGTTTGGCGGTGGCCATTCCGGCGGTGCTGGGCTACAACGCCTTGGTGCGAGCCAACAAAGCCATCATCACCCGCATGAACCGATTTGCCCATGACTTGCATGCGCTTTTGATGACGGGCTCACGTGTGAAAGCCAAGGGGTAGACCATGGCATTCGGTACCCAAGACGACAGCGACGAGGTGATGAACGAAATCAATATGACGCCCTTGGTGGACATCATGTTGGTGCTGCTCATCATCTTCATCATCACCATCCCCGTGATGAAGCACGCGGTGAACATCGAGCTGCCCCGCGCCAGCAACCAAGCGCAAGACACCAAGCCGCAAACCATCCGTTTGACGGTGGACGCCGAGGGCCAGTATTTCTGGAACGATGCTGCCGTGGACGACGCCAAGTTACAAACCCTGTTGCAAGAAGCGGCACAAAAGAAACCGCAGTCGCCTCTGCACATCCGCGGTGACCGCGCCGTGCGCTATGAGCGGGTGGCGCAAGCCATGGCCGCAGCCCAGCGTGCAGGCATGACGCAAATTGG
>CALPPP020000084.1 GCA_943325485.2 Rickettsia typhi | reverse complement strand
TGTTGATTTTGGTGGGAGCCTCGCGAGCTTTTGCAAGGGTCTGGTTGGGTGGTTTGTACCTGAGTCAAATCAACAAAAGCAAGTTGCCGCAAGTGCTGATTTATGGCGCGGGGAGTGCAGGGCGGCAATTGGCATCGGGCATGGAAAACAGCTTTGAGATGCGGGTGGTCGGCTTCTTGGATGACGACGACAGATTGCATGGCAATGTGCTCAATGGCTTGCCTATCTTTAACCCCGCTGACTTAGACGAGGTCTTGGTTGAAATGCCCGTCACCGATGTGCTGCTGGCTTTGCCTTCTGTTTCTCGGCAGCGCCGTCATGAAATTTTGCAATCCCTGAGCCCCTATAAATTATCTGTGCGTACCTTGCCAGGTTTAGGCGATATTGCATCCGGCCGCATCACGCTGAACGATGTGCGTGAATTGGACATCGACGATTTACTGGGCCGCGAGCCCGTCAAGCCCAACGGTCTTTTGCTTAACCGAAATACCCACGGAAAAACGGTGTTGGTGACAGGCGCAGGGGGGAGCATTGGCAGCGAGTTGAGCCGACAAATTCTTCTGACCCAGCCTTTGCAGTTGCTGTTGGTGGACATGAGTGAATTTGCGCTATACCAAATCCACCAAGAGCTGCAAACGCTGTTGGCTGACCGCGCGGCTGAAGGCGTGGCGACTGAGCTGATACCTTTGCTCGCCTCTGTGTGTGATGCGGTACGAATGAACGACATCATGGCCACGTGGAAGCCGCAAACGGTTTACCACGCAGCGGCCTACAAGCACGTGCCGCTGGTAGAGCACAACCCTAGCGAGGGTGTGCGTAACAACGTCCTTGGCACCCGTGTATGTGCAGAAGCTGCGGCAAGCCATGGCGTGCATAACTTTGTGTTGATCAGCACCGACAAAGCTGTTCGACCCACCAACGTCATGGGGGCCTCCAAGCGCTTGTCAGAGATGGTCTTGCAAGCTTTGGCCCAGCATCATTCAATTCAAGCCGCCACCACTTTTTCTATGGTGCGCTTTGGCAATGTGTTGGGGTCCAGCGGCTCTGTGGTACCTCTGTTTCGCGACCAAATCAAGTCCGGTGGCCCCATCACTTTGACGCATGCGGATATCACGCGTTACTTCATGACCATTCCCGAAGCCGCACAGTTGGTGATTCAAGCAGGCGCCATGGGCACGGGGGGTGATGTGTTTGTGTTGGACATGGGACAGCCTGTTCGCATTTTTGACCTTGCCAAACGCATGGTGGAACTCTCTGGCTTGGTTTTGAAAGATGCGCAGCACCCCGATGGCGATATTGAAATTGCCATCACAGGACTTCGCCCTGGTGAAAAGCTCTTCGAGGAATTGTTGATTGGTGACAACCCACAAGGGACACAACACCCGCGCATCATGAAGGCGAATGAAGAGTTCATGCCTTGGCAGGTACTGCAACTTCACTTGGATGAAATCAACCTGGCAATTCAAAGCAACGATGTACCCATGATTCGTGGCTTGCTGCAAAGCTTGGTGCCTGGCTACCAACCCAGCGACGAGGTGGTGGATTGGGTGCACATGGCTGAACAGCTCAAAGCCTGAAGTTTTGATTTTTACTGCCAACCTTCCCCTATGAACTTGCTGATAACAGGGGGAACAGGTTTTGTGGGGCAGCATCTTGTGTCGCAGCTTACAAAACGCGAGCTTATTCATCAGTTGGCATTGAGAAGCCAAGTTGAAAACCCGAGCAACCCCAAATTCATCAGCGTAGGCGACATCAACGCCCACACCCCTTGGAGCCAAGCCTTAGCGGGTGTCACAGATGTGGTTCACCTTGCTGCACGGGTTCATATCACCCAAGAAACCTCCAGCGATGCTTATGCAGCATTTCACGCAGTCAACTCCGAAGGCACTTTACATCTCGCTCGCCAAGCCGCCGCTGCAGGTGTGCGTCGATTTATTTTCCTAAGCTCGATCAAGGTCAACGGCGAGGGAAGCCCTCAAGCCTACCTAGAGACCGATACCCCCGCCCCTGAAGACGCCTACGCTGTCTCTAAGTGGGAAGCCGAACAAGGCTTATGGAAAATCGCAGCAGAGACGGGTATGCAGATGGTCATCTTGCGCATCCCCTTGGTGTACGGGCCGGGCGTCGGTGCCAACTTCCTGCAACTTTTCCAAACAGTCAACAAGGGTTGGCCACTGCCCTTGGGAGGCATCGCTAACCGCCGAAGCCTTTTGTATGTCGGCAATTTGGTGGATGCAATGCTTGTCGCACTTGAACACCCCGATGCCGCCAACAAGCTCTATTTGTTATCAGATGGTCAAGATGTTTCAACCAGCCAGTTGGTTCAACGCATGGCACAGGCCCTGAATAAAACCCCGCGTTTGTTTTCTCTGCCGCAAGGCATGCTTCGTCTAGCAGCAAGTGTTTTAGGGAAATCAAGCGCTGTTGATCGCTTGTATGGCTCTCTTTACTTAGACAGTGCCAAGATAAGGCAGGAGCTGAGTTGGATACCTCCTTTTTCAATGCAGCAGGGCTTAGCTGAAACCGCTCAGTGGTTTCTCAAAGCACAAGACAGTTCTGCCTCAAGCTAAGGTACACCTTCATGTACCTCTCAGACCTCCTCTTCTCCCAAGGCTTTGGCACCCGCCGCATTTGCGCTGGACTCGTGCAGCAAGGCTTGGTCAAGATCGATACCGGCAACGGCTTGCAACTGATTGACGAGGACCTTGACATCACCCCCACCGAAGGCATGTCTTACGAAGTGCAGTGCGCTCTTTGGCAATTCCACACCAAGGCCTATATCCTGCTGCACAAACCCGCGGGTACCGAGTGTTCGCACAAGCCCTCGGTGTGGCCCAGCGTCTACAGCCTTTTACCTGCCCCTTTGCGCCAACGTCCTGCCAAAACTGGCTTGCAAGGTGTGCAAGCTGTTGGGCGCCTAGACCAAGACACCACGGGTATGTTGCTGCTGAGTGACGATGGCCAGTTCATTCACCGCATGAGTTCGCCCAAGCACCATGTGCCCAAGCTGTATGAGCTGACCACCGCCGATGCGCTTGACGACAAGGTGTGCCAAAAGCTGCTGGCGGGTGTTGTGCTGAACGACGACCCGCGGCCTGTCAAGGCCGCAGCTTGCGAACAAATGGGTACCCACCAACTGCACCTGACCCTGACCGAGGGCAAATACCACCAAGTCAAACGCATGTTGGGCGCTGTGGGGCACAAGGTTGTTGGACTTCACCGCTCGCGCATAGGTGGGCTGGTTTTGCCAGTAGATTTAGCCCCTGGGCAGTGGCGGTGGTTGGGGCCGCATGAATTGGCTCAATGCTCCGCTTAAGCCAACCCCTTTAAAAACCCCACCACCAATTCCAAGCTCTTTTGCGCTTGGTCTTTGTGCGGCGAATGGCCGCAAGCTTGCAGCACATGGCGCTCTACCGTGCCCGCCGTGTGCAGCTCATTAATGTGACGCAAACTGCCATATGCGTCATCCACCCCTTGCAGCGCCAACACCGGTGCTGTAATGGCTTGGCATTCCTTGCGAATATCAAAGCTGCGAAACGCCTGCGACAGCCAGACGTCGTTCCATTGCCAAAAAGCGCAGTCCACATCGGCGTGGTAGCGCAGCAGCTTTTGGCGTAAATCCCCTGTTTCATAGGCTTGCTTGGCTGCTTCGATGGCGCTGACAGTCATGTCTTCTACCATCAGGTGCGGCGCCATCACCACGCAGCCCGCCACGGCAAACCGAGCTGCGTGTAGCAACGCGATGGTGCCGCCATCCGAGTGGCCGATCAGCACGGGTTGCTCCACGCCCCACTCGCGTAGCAAGGCGGGCAATACCTCCCACGCTTCGCGGTGCATATAGTCCGCCCCCAAGCGACCGCTGCCGCGCACATCGGCGATGGCAGGGGACTGCCCATAGCCACGGCGGGAATACACCCAACCGGCCCGCCCAGCGGATTGGCAGACCTGTTTTGGCCAGTCGCCCGCACGGCCTTGCCACATGGCGACCGAACCCAGCCCCTCATGCAGGAAAACCAAGGGGGCGCGGGTGCTTGGGCCTGGGATTTGAAGAACTTCCATACCCGCACAATACCTCATAGACGCAGTCATAATTTGTCAGTACATTCAACGGTTTTGACAAATAAACCTTTTTCTCCATGGACCCAACTTCTGAAAATGACGCGGAAATCCTGAGAATCTTGCGTGAAGCCGCTGGTTTGGATCTGGCGCAATTGGCAGCCATGGCCAATTTGTCGCCGGGGCAGGTGCGTCAATTGGAAGAGGGAGGGGACTCGAATTTTTACTCGCTTCAAATCAAGGCGCAAAGCATGCGTCGCGTATTGCGGCTGTTGCAAAACCAGCCCAGTGCAGAAGACGCTGCTGCCCAAGCCGCGCTAGAACAAACACCCAAGTCGGTGAATGTCATCGACGACATCATCAGGCTGTCTGAAACAAACCTGAAAGGCACCATCGACACCTCGCTGGTGCGCCGCCCGTCCAGTCCTTACAAAGCTTTGTTGGTGGTAGGTGCGGCCTTGGTGGTGGTCTTTATGCTGTTGAATTGGCAAGCCAACCAGAGCCCAACGCCCCAAATTTTCACGGAATGGATAGAACCCTTCACCGCCAAGCCAGTGGTTGAAGCTGAACCGGCCAAGGAAGAAGAGCCTGCACCTCTAGCGCCTATACCTACCAAGCCAGTAGAGACCGCCAGCACGGTCACTGAAAACATCTCTCCAGTGCTTACACCCCCTGTTGCGGCTCCTGCTGTAACTGTTCCTGCTGTGGCGGAGGTGGCTGGCGACTGCAAGTCCTTAACCGCAGAGCCCACACCTGCGGCGCCAGTGTCCATTAGCAAATCAGGCACCTATGTCTACTTGCTTCCCAACAAGGATGTGCAAGTGTGTGTGGATGATGGCAAGCGTGTGCGCACCGTGGTGACCCTGAAAGCGGGCGAGGGTAAAAGTATCCATGGATCCTCCCCTTGGGTGATTGCTTCTACCCAAATCAACGCTCTCCAAATCTATTTTCAAGGCTCTAAAGTGATGATTCCCAAAGATGCCGGCCAACGCATTGTGCTGAAAGAGCAGGCACTTCAAAACTGATTTCAAAATTTGCCACAATAGGGCATCTGCGCACCGCCCGGGTGGTGAAATTGGTAGACACAGCGGACTTAAAATCCGCCGCTTTCCTGCATAAGGGGCGTACCGGTTCGATTCCGGTCCCGGGCACCAAGGCATAAAGCCACTGCTATCATGCTTTCATGTCTAAGTTCACCACCACTTTCGAGATTCACGTGCACGGCGCTGTCCCACTGCGCGAAGAGGTCACTTTCGAACAAATTCAAGACGCTTTGCGCTCTGTTTGGGTTTATGCAGGTGCTCGCTCGCTGAGCGAAGGCGCAGACAGCTTTTACGAAGAAGAACCCGGCATTCGCTTTGATGCCAACGACCATATTCTTCAAATATGTTGGACCGTCAAGGGCGAGGACGATTTCCGTCAAGCCTTGGACGAGATGTGCATGGCTTTGAATGACCTCACCTCTGCGGGCGCGGCCTTGGAAGTCACGTTTTACGATGCCGAGTTCGATGAAGAAGACGAGCAACAAGGCCGCGATTCACGCGATGATTTTGTGATGTTGTTTGTGGGCCCCACGCCTGCTGCCATCATGCAGGTGCAACGCGATTTACTGGTGCAAGACTTGGTCAACTTGATGGAACGCCACTTCGAGGCTTCAGAGCTTAGCGATGTGGTCACCGAAGTGGACAAGCTGTTCAGCAAGCGCTTCGAATCATTGGTCAGTTCGCTTGAAATCAGCAAACCACCCAAAGGGCAGGGCGGGGGCGGCAGCGGACACGGCGGTCGCCGGCCAAGGCATCTCCACTGATAACTTAAGCTGGTCATTGCGAAGGCCTAAGGCCTGAAGCAATCTTGTGGCGAGCCCTTATGAAGAGATTGCTTCGGCACTATGTGCCTCG
>CALPPP020000083.1 GCA_943325485.2 Rickettsia typhi | reverse complement strand
GTCTCAGAACGCAGCACCTTCATCAGCAGCATCCATTCGCCACCGTTTTGAACCGTGAAGGTGAATTTTTCATTCATGCCATTGTTCATTTGAATTTCATGCCAATTGGCAAACAATGACAAGCCCTTGATGCGCTTGGCGCTTTCGGTGAAAGAAATCTCGATATGGATAAAAGAGATGTCTTCATTGCTGTCAAAAGATTTGAAATACAAACCGTCGGACAGCAAATACAAAACGCCTGTGGGCAGTGTGAAGCGGTTGGAGGTGTTGGCAGGGCCATAGGCGATGATGGTTTTATTGATGAGCTCAACTGGAATGCTTTGCTGAATAATTTGCTGTGTATCGTGGGTTTTATAAAAAGCAAAGGCCAAGCCGAGTCCCAAAGCCACCCAAGCGTAAAGTGCATTGCCAGAAAAGAGGAAGATTGCCAAAGCCACCAGCAAAAATGGAATGGATAAATCCAGACGCATCTCCCATGGGCCACGCGAGATCAGCAGTGAGCTGTTGTCCAGCGTATTGGCCAAAATAAGCGGCGAAATATTGGGTTTTTCGTTTTGCACATGCGGCAGTTGCGAACCGCAGTTTTGGCAAAAAACATTTTCGCTAGGGTTGATGAAATAGCAACTGGTGCAAATCATGGGGCGCTTTCAGAATTTGCGTGCATCAATGTGCTTTGCTTTTGGCAGGAGCTTCATGCTTGTCGGTTGCCCCATCATGCTTATCAGCTGGGGTGTTCTTGTCTGCGGGTGTCGCCGCATGTGTGTCGTTGGTGTCTCCATGCCCTGCGCTGTCGTGCTTGGTGGCTTCGGTTTTGGCTGGTTCGTGCGACAAGAAGTTGTAAATGGCCAAAGAACTCAGCACCACTGTCAAACCGCATAAAAGCCCAATGACAAAAATCATGAAGCTGCCGCCATCGCTGTCACTGTCTGAAGAAGCGCTGGACTTGGCAGAAGTTTTCTCTGCTGTTTTTTTCTGTATGGCTTGTAACTGTGCCTTCAACTCGCTCATGCCAGAAGCCAACGCGCCCATGTTTTTTTCCAGACTTTGCTGAGCTGCTTGGTGATAGGCCTCCACGCGTTTCTCTAGGTGATCGATGACCTCATGCTGGTCCTCTTTGAGGTTTTCATTGTTTTGAGCCAAGTTTTGCGCTAACAATTTATGAATTTCAATTTTTTGTTTTTCAAGCTGAAGCTTGAATTCATCTGGCATGCGTTGCGAATGCTGTTGCGCTTCATTCTGTGAAAGCAGCGCGGCCAATTGGGTGATTTGACTTTGCAAGCTGGTTTGTTGCTCGGCAACTTGGCTCACCAAAGGCTCTAGCGGATCAGGTTGGGTTTGCTGATGATTTTGCTGTTGCGAGGTAAGTGAAATAAAGTCCAGCAAAAGAGAGTGTTTTTCAAGGGTCTTTTTGATCTCTTGCTGGGTTTGTTCAACAGCTTTAAGCCTATCGGGTTCTATGCCAGAAGTTGTTTCATCAGCTGAATGGGTTACTACATGCGTATTTTCTGACGTCTCTTGTGAAGCCGGCGCCACTTTAGTGCCAGGTGTGGCGCGCAATTCGAGATCGATTTCACGCATGTCTGCCATGTGCTCGGGCGGACTGAGTGTGAAGCTCATTTCGTCAACAGGATTGACTTCTGCAGGTGCCTGCGTTGGCTCGGCAGAAGCTTCGTTGGCGAGGAGTGCCTCAGCAGGCTTTGCAATGCGTTTGACGGGCGCGCCGCACTTGCCGCAAAACTTGGCGGTAATTGAAATAGGTTTTCCACATGCAACGCAATCCATAGCTTTACCTAGTTAGTTTCTTCTGATGTGTAAATACGGCAAGGTGAATACTTGCCAGTGCTGACTTGGTTTTCTTCACAATCTTTCTTTGCAATTGCTTCAGCCTTTTCTTGGCTTTTGTCAGTGACAGCGCCAGCACAGTAGGCGGTTTCGCCATCAAAACTGTAAACAAAGGCGCGGTAAGGCTTGTCTGGGTCGTTTTCTCGCATAAAGCGTTCGAACAGTTTTTTACATTTTCCTAAAAGTGGCGGACGGTACAAATTGGCCAGAGGAGGAGGCTCAGCTTTGACGGAGGATTTTTCATCCAATGCCAAAGATTCAAGCGCGGTAGCCTCATTTGGGGTCGGCGCTGTCTCATCAGGGTTGGCTTTTCCACCCACCAGGGCTGGCACATGGGCGGGGGCACCGTGCCCCTCAGTGTCTTGCATGCTGGGATGGTCAGACTTTAAAAAGGAACGGGAATAGATGAACAATGGGATATTGATGGAGGCCATCAATATCACCATGATCAGGTATTTGGTCATCCCTTTGGTGTTCATTTGTCAAAAAATCCAATAGTTACCAGAGCTTGTTAGCAAAACTTGTTCCACTTTAATCGGTTTGAATACCACTGACTTGAGTCCACAGTACCGCAAGTATTGCCCGAGAAATACCGAATGTAATATTTAGAATTAAAAAAAGCAAAAAAGCTTGTTTTTATTCCTCATGTGGGTTCTTGAGAGGATTTTTGTCATTAGAATCATTTCTAAGCATGAATAATTACTCTTTTATTAATCCAAAGGTATGAAATGGCTGAAGCTACCCCATCAGCGAGCAGTTTGATCATCGGAGAAGGTGTCACCTTTGTTGGCACCATCACAGCTCCGGGCCGGGCCACGGTGAACGGTGTTGTTTCTGGTGAAATCACTGTGCACGATTTGCATATTGGCACCCAAGGCAGTGTTTCGGGCAGCATTGACGCGCATACCATCGATGTGCATGGGGCCTTGGCTCAAAATATTGTCTGCCGCGAGCACATCATGATTCACCGCAATGGCGCTGTTTCGGGCAAACTGGACTACGCTGAAATAGAGATCGAACGCGGTGGCCAATTCATGGGTCAAATGACGCAGCACCCTGCTAATGAAGTTAAGTCTTCTGCAGACCTTAGCAAGCCCCGTCCAAAGCCCTGATTTCCTCAACTTACGGGGCTTTCCCCTAGGTCAGTTATACCCCCATAGTGCTATGATCTTCGGCTCTCAGCCGTGGTTATTGCAGGCTGATATTTAGCCAGTTAATGAGGAAGACATGACGACCCAACCCCCCTTTACCGGATCTGACGCTCAGGTCAATTCTTCCGCTGTGGAAGAGATGTTTGCGGGTAAATCTGTGGCTTGTCCTTGTTGCAACGGTAATTTGACACCCAGCATGTTGCAAAAAATCATGGACGACGCCAGTCGTTTAGAGGGTTTCAAAAAAGATTTCCGCGCCATCCCCACCGGTGGCCTGGGCATGATGATCGATCCCCATGCCCACATGACCGCTAGAACCACTGACGACTATGAAGCCATGGCCCAAGCAGGTATCGTGGCTGTCATCGAACCCGCCTTTTGGTTGGGTCAATTACGCACCAATGTAGGCACGTTTGTCGATTATTTCTCCACCATCACAGGGTTTGAGCGCTTTCGTGCCGGTCAGTTTGGTATTCGCCATTACTGCACCATTGGTTTGAACCCCAAAGAGGCGAACAACGAAGCTTTGGCCGAGCAAGTGCTGGCTGTTTTGCCACGCTACCTCACCAAAGAGGGCGTGGTGGCAGTGGGTGAAATCGGCTACGACGAGCAAACCCCTCAAGAAGACAAAGCCTTCCGTGCCCAAATCGAGATGGCCAAAGAATACGACTTGCCCATCATGATTCATACGCCGCACCGCGATAAAACCCGTGGCACCCAACGCAGCATGGATGTGTTGGAAGAGCATGGCTTTGATCCTGCCCGTTGTGTGATCGATCACAACAATGAAGAAACCATCCGCGAAGTGCTTGATCGAGGTTATTGGTGTGCTTTCACCATTTACCCATCCACCAAAATGGGCAATGAGCGTTTGGCCTCTTTGGTGCAACAGTATGGCTCCGAGCGCGTGATCGTGGATTCATCATGCGACTGGGGCGTCTCAGACCCCTTGGCCGTTCCCAAGACGGCGCGATTGATGGCCGACAGAGGTATTTCTGCAGACATCATTCACCAAGTTGTTTACAAAAACGCCTTGTCGGTTTATGGCCTCAACGGCGAGATGCAAGAAGAGCATTGGCTCAAACCCCAGGCCATCGATCAACGTACGCTTTACGAAGGAAACTCCGTTTTACGAGGTCAGGAGCCCAAAGTACACACCCGTCAAGTCGACGCTAACGTGATCCGCTGACCGGATTAGCTGTTGACTTTTGGGTTTTTCATTTATGCAGCCGCTGATCGTTCTCAATATCGTGGGTCTTACCCCCCGCCACCTCGGTGCGAATACGCCGCGTTTATCGGCGTTTGCCCGGCAAGGTGGTATGCGCCCTCTAGCGACCACATTTCCCGCAGTCACTTGCACCACTCAGGCCACCTTCATGACCGGATTGCTGCCAGACCAAACCGGTGTGGTGGCCAATGGTTGGTTGTTTCGTGACCTGTGTGAAATTTGGTTTTGGCGACAGTCCAATCGTTTGGTGAGCGGCGAAAAAATTTGGGAAGCGGGCAAAGCCCGTGATTCACGATTCACCTGTGCCAATATGTTCTGGTGGTACAACATGGCGTCAAGCCACGATTACGGTGCCACCCCCAGACCGATTTACAAAGCAGACGGTCGAAAACTCCCCGACTGCTTTACCGTGCCTACCGATTGGCGCGAAAAGTTAAGTGCCCGATTGGGCAAGTTTCCGCTGTTCAGTTTTTGGGGACCCAACACCAATATCGCGTCCTCTCGCTGGATTGCCAAGGCCTCCGAGTTGGCCATTGCTGACTTTGATCCTACGCTCACCTTGGTCTATTTGCCGCACCTCGATTACGACATGCAGCGTTTTGGCCCCAATGAAAATCACCCAGCAGTGGCCAAGTCTTTGCAAGAGATTGACCAAGTGGCTGGCGAGCTGATCGATTTCGCGCAAAAGCACGGCCGACAGGTCATGGTTTTGTCCGAGTACGGTATTACCGAGGTAGACCGCCCGATTCATATCAACCGTGAAATTCGTCGCCAAGGTTGGCTGCAAGTACGCATGGAAGATGGCCACGAGATGCTGGACCCCACCACTTCCAAAGTGTTTGCGGTGGCAGACCACCAAATCGCGCATGTCTACATCCGTGACGCTTCGCTGATACCGCAAGTCAAGGCTTTGCTGGTGGCCATGCCTGGGGTGGAAGCTGTGTGGGACAAAACCGAACAAGCTGACCACCATATTGCGCACGAGCGAAGCGGCGAGTTGGTCGTCATGTCAGATGCTCGCTCTTGGTTCACCTATTATTTTTGGCTTGATGACGCCTTGGCCCCTGACTTTGCTCGCACCGTGGAGATTCACCGCAAAGCAGGGTATGACCCCGTCGAGTTGTTTTTGGACCCTAAGTTGGCTTTTCCCAAACTCTATATCGTGTGGAAACTTGTGAAAAAACTTTTAGGCTTTCGCATGTTGCTCGATGTCATTCCCTTGGACGCCAATTTGGTCAAAGGCTCACATGGTCGGCCCACCGATGACCCGCTGGACGGCCCTTTGGTGATGAGCGATGTGCCCAGTTTGCTGCCAGATACGGTGTCAGCTACCGACATCAAAGCCATCGCTTTGCAACATATTTTTGGTTCCTCTGCTGCCGCAGTGCAGGGGTGAATGGATTGTCAACCTCGCCCCTCAGAAGCCATGAACCAGCCCCCTATCCCCGAATTCAAAAAGAGGAAGTTGATATGAATGCGCGAGCACCATCTCATGAAACGCTAGAGCCCAATACGGTCAGCGACAGCGTACAAGTGCAAAGTTTTGCGGTTGAATATGCCTATCCTGTGGTGTTCACTCGGAATGCCTTTGATCCATCGAATACGCACCTGCTAGATGTTTTGCAACGACGCGAAGCCCACAAGCGCCATCGCGTTGCCGTGTTCATTGATGGCGGCGTTGCACAAGCTTTGCCCCAGTTGCTAGGTCAAATTCAAGCGTATTTCCAAGCCCATGCCGAGCACATCGAACTCGTGGGTGACGCTGTGGTTTTGCAAGGCGGTGAGGCTTGTAAAAACGACCCTGAGCTGATTACCAACTTACTGAAAATTTTGTCG
>CALPPP020000082.1 GCA_943325485.2 Rickettsia typhi | reverse complement strand
GGCATCAGCACGGCTTTGCTGCGCAAGAGGTGGATCAGCTCTTGCAAAGGCAGGTTGGCGGATTCGAAGTACTTGGCGTCTGGCCAGACCCTCACCACCGTGCCTTGGCGGCGGTCGCCGGTTTCGGCTTTGCGCAGTTTGAGTTTTTCCATCACATCGCCGCCAGAGAACACCAAATGCGCGACCTGCCCCTCGCGGTAGGAGGTGACTTCCATGCGCTTGGCCAAGGCATTGGTGACGCTCACGCCCACGCCATGCAAGCCGCCCGAGAAGCTGTAAGCGCCGCCCTTGCCCTTGTCAAACTTGCCACCGGCATGCAGGCGGGTGAACACCAGTTCAATCACCGGCGCTTTTTCTTCGGGGTGCATGCCAAACGGAATGCCACGGCCATCGTCTTCGATGCTGACCGAGCCGTCGCTGTGCAGTTGCACGGTGATTTTTTTGCCGTGCCCGGCCAGCGCTTCGTCGGCGGCGTTGTCGATCACCTCTGGGATGATGTGCAAGGGGTTGTCGGTGCGGGTGTACATGCCCGGGCGCTGCTTGACCGGCTCCAAGCCTTTCAAGACGCGGATCGAGCCTTCGGAATATTCGGGTTGTTTGCTTGCCATGGGGCGCGATTGTAGACAGCCCAGATGACGCCACTGGATAAAACCACAGCCGATTAATCGGGGGGATCTTTATGAATGCCAAAATCGTTACAGTTAAGCCATGACGCAAACACACAAAACCTTGCCCATGTGGCAAGTCTTGATCTGCGGCGCTTTGATCGTCAGTCTTGCCATGGGCATTCGCCACGGCTTTGGCCTGTGGATGCAACCCATGACCCAAACCATGGGCTGGGGTCGCGAAGACTTCGCCATGGCCATTGCCGTGCAAAACATCAGTTGGGGCTTGGTAGGCGTCTTTTCAGGCATGTTGGCTGACCGCTTTGGAGCGTTTCGCGTCATCCTCGCAGGAGCGCTGGCTTATGCGCTGGGCCTGTTGGGCATGGCTTATGCAGCCTCGCCGCAATGGCTGATACTGACCGCAGGTGTGTTGGTCGGCGCGGCCCAGGCCGGCACCACTTTTGCGGTGGTGTTCGGCGTGATCGGCCGCAACATCCCGCCCGAGCGCCGCTCATGGGCCATGGGCGTGGTTTCAGCCGCTGGGTCTTTTGGCCAATTTTTGATGGTGCCCACCGAATCCATGTTGATCAGCCAATGGGGATGGCAACACGCGCTGGTCATGCTGTCTATTGGCATTTTGATCATCCTCCCGCTCAGCCTTGGGCTACGTGAACCCAGCTTTGCCGCTGGACAGGCTCCTGCTCGTAACCAAAGCATTCTGCAAGCTTTGCGTGAGGCTTTTGGCTACCGCAGTTTTCAGTTGCTGATGGCGGGTTACTTTGTCTGTGGTTTTCAGGTGGTGTTCATCGGTGTGCATTTGCCCAGTTTTTTGAAAGACCAAGGCATGTCACCTCAGTTGGCCAGCACAGCCTTGGCCTTGATCGGACTGTTCAATATTGTGGGCACCTATGCCGCCGGCAGCTTGGGACAAGTCATGGCCAAAAACAAAATACTGTCTGGCATTTACTTGGCAAGGGGCATCATCATTGCCATTTTTATCAGTCTGCCCATCACGCCTTTCAGTGTGTACATTTTTGCCGCTGCCATGGGTTTGTTGTGGCTGTCCACAGTGCCCGTGACCAACGCGGTGATTGCCCAAATTTTTGGCGTAGCGCACTTGTCGATGCTCAGCGGTTTTGTGTTTCTCAGCCACCAAGTAGGCAGCTTTTTGGGCGTATGGTTGGGCGGCTACATCTACGACCGCACCGGCAGCTACGACCAAGTGTGGTTCATCACCATCGCCTTGAGTGCATTTGCCACACTGATCAACTTGCCAGTACGCGAAGCGGCCATTGCCCGTGTACCCCAAGCCGCATGAGTAAGCTGTCTGCACCCTTGACTGTGCTTTGGTTGCTGGCCATTGCTGTACTGGCTTGGGTGTTCACCTTGTACATGCGCCCGGCATTCGCTCAGCAGATGGCCGACCAACTGTGGATGTGTTTTTAAATGCCCAACATCATCATCACCGGCGCATCAGACGGCATTGGCGCAGAGTTGGCCCGCCAACTGGCACGACGACATGGTTTGCAAGCCATGTTGGTGCTGGCTGCGCGTAATGCAGCGGGTTTGCAAGCAGTGGCGGCCGACTGCATGGCCATGGGGGCTCGCACCCTCATCATGCCCACCGACATCACCGATGCGCAGCAATGCCGCCATTTGGTCGAAACCACCGTCAGCCAACTGGGCAGCTTGGACATTTTGATCAACAACGCAGGGGTATCGGCACATGCCTTGTTTGAGGATGTCAAAGCAGACGACTTGGGTTGGTATGAAGAGTTGATGCGCGTCAACCTGTGGGGAGCCGTGTGCTGCACCCATGCGGCTTTGCCCTACCTCAAACAAAGCCATGGTCGCATCGTTGCAGTGTCCTCATTGGCCGGTCTGGTGGGTGTGCCTGGACGCACCGCCTACAGCGCCAGTAAATTTGCCATGTCTGGATTTTTTGAGGCTTTACGCAGCGAAGTCAAAGATGCAGGCGTGAGTGTGACCATCGCCTACCCTGGCGTGGTGGCCACCAACATACGCCTCAATGGCCTCAATGCGCAGGGGCAAAGTGCGGGGGTCAGCGGCTTGGTGGAAGACAAAGCCATGCCCGTCAAAGACTGTGCGAGGTTGATCATTTACGCCATGGTGCGTAGACGCCGCGAAGTGGTCATGACAGCGCAAGGCAAGGTGGGCCGCTGGCTCAAACTGATCGCGCCTTGGTTGGTCGATCTCATGGCCATGAAAGCCGTGAAAAAAGAATTTCGCCCCTCCTCCCATTGATACACCCCGCTTTGTCTGCCCCTTCGCCTTGGCTCACCCGTTGGGCACATCTGATCCCGCCTCAATCTCATGTGCTGGACTTGGCCTGCGGCAGCGGTCGCCACATGCAGTGGTTGCATTCCCAGGGTTTTTCTGTCTTGGGTGTAGACCGTGATGAAAATGCACTTCTCACGGCTAAAACATTTGGCGAGGTCTTGTGTGCAGACTTAGAAAACACCGATTGGCCACTTTTAGGTCGCCAGTTTGACGCAGTGGTGGTGACCAACTACCTTTGGCGACCTGCTTGGAACGCTCTTTTGGCATGTTTGAAACCAGAGGGGGTTTTGATTTACGAAACCTTTGCGCTAGGCAACGAAAGCGTTGGTAAACCCTCTAGGCCCGACTTTTTGTTGAACCGCTCAGAACTTTTACAGCTGTGCCGCGATTTACGAATTGTGGCCTTTGAGGATGTATTCCTGCATTCGCCAGACAGGTATGTTCAACGCGTAGTGGCTGTGAACACCGACAGCAATGACAAACGCTTTACAGACAGCCCCCCAACTGCTCAGAAAAGCTAGAATACGGGTCTTTACCTATATGACGCTCCACCTTACATGAAACCCATACGCGCAAGCATCGTGGCCTTGATCACGCCCATGCATGAAGACGGCAGCATCGACTATCCTGCACTGCGTCGTCTGATCGATTGGCACATAGCGCAAGGCACGGACTGCATAGGTGTGGTGGGTACCACAGGCGAGTCCCCCACGGTGTCTGTCGAAGAACACTGCGAAATCATCCGAGTCAGCGTCGAACAAGCAGCAGGACGTGTGCCCATCATGGCCGGCTGCGGTGCCAACTCCACCGCTGAAGCTATCGAGCTGACACGCTTTGCCAAACAAGTCGGTGCGGATTGCCAACTGCAAGTTGTTCCCTACTACAACAAACCTACGCAAGAAGGTCAATACCAGCACTTTCGCACCATTGCTGAAGCAGTTGATTTGCCCATGGTGTTGTACAACGTGCCTGGACGCACTGTCGCAGACTTGCAGCACGACACGGTCATGCGCTTGGCGCAAATCGACAGCATCATCGGTATCAAAGAAGCCACCGGCAACATTGAGCGGGCACAGTGGCTGATTCACGAAGCACCCGCAGGTTTTTCGGTTTATTCAGGTGATGACGGTACTGCAGTTGCTTTGATGCTGTGCGGCGGCCACGGTAACGTCAGCGTCACTGCCAACATCGCACCCAAACTCATGCACGAGATGTGCGTCGCCGCCATTGCTGGCCATGCCCAACAAGCCATGGCCATTCAGCGCCAGTTGTTAAGCCTGCATAAGAACATGTTCACTGAGTCCAACCCTATTCCCGTGAAATGGGCCGCCAATCGAATGGGTTTGTCTGGCCCCACATTGCGCTTGCCCATGACCCCACTTAGCTCACACTTGCAACCGGCATTGGAAAATGCCATGCGAAGCTGTGGCGTGATTTGACTCCCCCAAAGGACACCTTCTGATGTTTGCATTCAAACCTGCCAGTTTTTACCGCTTGGGACTGATTCTTTGCATCAGCGCCATATCGGCATGTGGCTCCATCATGGACTCCGATAAAGTCAATTACAAAAACCAAAGCGAGGCTCCTACCCCGAAATCGTTGGAAGTGCCCCCCGACCTGAGCAAAATTACCCGCAACAAACGCTTTGATGTGCCTGGAGGCACCATCAGCGCCAACGATCTGGGTCTCGGCAATAAAACCGATGCTGGCCCGCTGACCAGTCCCTTGGCTTTGGCGGACATTCAAGTCAAGCGTGCGGGCAACCAAATGTGGCTCGATATCGCCCGTCCGCCGGAAGAACTGTGGCTTGCAGTGCGTGACTTCTGGAAAGAATCTGGCTTTACCTTGGTGCGCGATGAACAAGGCATTGGCGTGATGGAAACGGAATGGGCTGAAAACCGCGCCAAACTGCCCCAAGACTTTATTCGACGCAATTTAGGCAAAGTATTGGATGGCTTGTACTCCACGGGAGAGCGCGATAAATTTCGCATCCGCCTAGACCGTACCGAAAACAACCACACTGAGCTGTACGTGGTGCACCGAGGCATGGTGGAGGTCTATTCTGACAAACTGTCCAAAAGTACGGTTTGGCAGCCTCGTGCCAACGACCCTGAGTTGGAAAAAGAATTCCTGCGTCGCTTGATGCTCAAGCTTGCTCCCACAACCGCGACGGCTGACAATGCCAAAGCCTTTGAAGGCGGCCTCGCTAAGAGCGCCAGCCAACTCATCAGCCTTGATGGCAAACCCGCTGTGAGCTTCAACCAAGGCTTTGATGTGGCATGGCGTCGAGTGGGCGTTTTGCTTGATCGCAACGGATTCACTGTGGAAGACCGTGACCGCAAGCAAGGCATGTACTTTGTTCGCTATGTCGACATGCCCGATGAGGCTGAAGAAGGCTTCTTCAGCAAATTGTTCAGTTCATCCAAGAACAGCCAAGGGCCACAGCAGTACCGGTTGAAAATTGTCAGCACAGACAACGCCTCCTCCACCATCTCGATCTTGAACGCTTCGGGTCAGGCTGATGGTTCTGCGACGGCGCAAAAAATCGCCCAATTGTTGGTCAAAGAATTGCAGTAACGCGTGCTGCGATTCAAAAACCTGGGCAGTGGTAGCGCAGGCAACGCCACCGTGGTGGAAGCGCGTTGTGGCGCACAGATCTCGCGCTTGTTGATCGACTGTGGCTTGAGCGTCAAGGAGTTGAGCAAGCGCTTGGCTCAAGCTGATTTAAAACTTGAAGACCTCGATGCGGTGTTTGTCACGCATGAACACGCTGACCATATTGGTCACACACAGCAGTTGGCAAAACGCACTGCCCTGCCCGTTTGGATGAGCCGTGGAACGGCTTTGGCCAGTGGCGTTCTGGACTGGGGCTTGCCCCATGAGCAACTCCAACTTGTCAAAGATGGACAAACCTTGACGCTGGGAAGTTTGCAACTTCAGCCCTTTACGGTGCCGCATGACGCCAGAGAGCCCCTTCAACTGCGCTGCAGCGATGGAGCCAGCAGCCTAGGCGTTCTCACGGACCTGGGGCATGGCAGCGACCATGTCGTACAAGCATTGCAAGCTTGTCAAGCCTTGCTGCTGGAATGCAACCACGACAGCGAATTGCTTGCGCAGTCGGCGTACCCCCCTTTTTTGAAAAAACGCATTGCTGGCCCACTTGGCCATTT
>CALPPP020000081.1 GCA_943325485.2 Rickettsia typhi | reverse complement strand
CCCAAGAAGATGGTGCCTTGGTTTTTCACGATGATGGTCTCGTCGCTCATGGCCGGCACATAGGCGCCGCCAGCGGTGCAACTGCCCATGACCACCGCGATTTGCGCGATGCCTTGGGCGCTCATATTGGCTTGGTTGTAGAAGATGCGGCCAAAGTGCTCTTTGTCGGGGAAAACATCGTCTTGGTTGGGCAGGTTGGCGCCACCCGAGTCGACCAAATATATACAGGGCAAGTTGTTTTGCTGGGCAATTTCTTGCGCACGCAAATGCTTTTTCACCGTCATCGGGTAGTAGGTGCCGCCCTTGACGGTGGCGTCGTTGCACACCACCACACAGTCCACGCCGCTCACCCGCCCAATGCCGGCAATCACCCCCGCACAAGGTGCGCTGTCGCTGCCGTCGCGGTCTGGGTACATGGCCAGTGCGGCCAAGGGGCTCAGTTCTAAAAACGGCGTACCGGGGTCGAGCAACAAAGCCACCCGCTCACGCGGCGGCAGCTTGCCCCGCGCCAACTGCTTGGCCCGCGCCGCCTCGCCACCTCCCAAGGCGCTGGCCTGCAACTGGGCCCGCAAGTCGTCCACCATGGCCTGCATGGTCTGGGCATTGGCCACAAAGTCAGCAGCGCGGGGGGACAAGGCAGAGGTGAGAACCGACATGACAGGCCAAAAAGTGAAAAAGCGACTTTAGTTGACGTTGACGTAAACGTCAATCTCGATGCCGCATTCTTAGTCCATGAGGCCTGATTTACTTTAAAAAATTCTCTTAAGTCGTTAATAAATAACAATTTGCATGAAAAATTGTATTTTTTAACTACTTATGGGTTATATTTGAATTTAAATGATTAATAGGTATTAATCATTTTGTCAGATTAACACTTTACAACCAACGGGAGATGCTCATGAATGAAATACAACCTATTGCCGTCAAACCCAAGCAGGGTGGTTACACCATTGTGGAACTGTCGATTGCGCTGACCATCATCGCGATTTTGATCGTCTCTGGAATTGTGGGTATCACCTCCGTGCTGAGAAGCAATAAAGCCAATACTCAACTGGAAGACTCAGGCAGGACCTTGACTCGGCTCCAAGCCTATGTGTCAACTACGGCTTCAACACCTGGTCTGAGCACCGCGGGGGGTATTGGTTTGGGCCTTTTCCCGAGCACCAGAGTTTTTGGAAGCTCAGTATTCAATGCGTTTGGTACCAGTGGCACTGCTAGTGAGTTTGTCAGCGCCAACGGTGACAACGCAAATCACGGTGTTACTCAAAATACAGGCGCAATTTACACATTGACAGCGATTCCAACCCAAGTCTGTGCTGATATTGCAGTGGGACTGGCCAATTTGGCTGACTCTATTTGGGTTAGCAACCTTGTCAGCACAGGGGTAAGCAACGTTTCCTCTGGTGACGTGGTTAAGGCCTCTGGTGCAGCACTCAACTTATCGAACCTTGGCGCAAGATGTGCAAGCGGCACCACGGTCGGTATGTCGTTTGTAGTGAGACCCTAAGCGACCATGAAATTCACCCTTGGTTCGCACGGTTTACTCCTGGCGGCGTTGCTGGCAGTGGGTTTGAGCTGGCAAGCCTTGGCGCAGGTCGCGCCAGGTGCGCCAGCGCAGATCGTGCCCTTTCGCGCCACGCCTGCAGGGACACCTGCTGCTGGCGGGACGGGCGCCAAGGGAGAAGCAGCAGGGGGCCCGGGTGGAAAAGCAGGTGCACCAAGCGCATCGGGTCTGACCCCCACCACCGCGGTGAGTGGCATGGTCTGGTTGCAGTTCATCAACAGCGACATCGCCACCGTGGCCCGCAGTTTGGGGGCGATGACAGGTCGTCAAGTGGTGGTGGACACCCGTGTGGAAGGCTTGCTCACCCTGCAAAGCAGCCAAGCGGTGACACCGTTGGTGGCCTGGGACATGTTTACCCAAGCCTTGCAACACAAGCGCTTTGGCATCACCGCCTCGCAAGGCCTGTTCATCATCGCGCCCTTGCAAGCTGGCGCCAAACCTTCAGGGCCTGCCCCTTCCATCAAACCAGACATACCTGACAAACCCAATGCAGGTGGCTCTGGCGAAAAGAAAAAAGAACTCAGCGCACAAGCACCAGCTGACGAATTCGAGATATCGATAGAGTGGGCCAAGTCAGCCAAACCCACACTCCCCAACCCGACAGGCGCAACCAGCGCCGTGCGACTACCAGAGGACGAGCCTTCGTCCATTTGGTCTTTGCAAACCCAAGACAAAACCCTCTACCACAGCATCAGCCGCTGGACGCAAATGGCTAACTGGCAGCTGATGTGGGAAGCCGAACGTGACTTCCCCATCCAAGCGCAAATCAGTATCGAAGGCAGCTTCACGGCTGCCATTCAGTTGGTGATGAACTCTTTGGCTAGCACCGACTTTCCCTTGCAGGCCGTGATGAACGACGCCACCCGCGTCATCAGCATCATTCGCCACCAAGACCCCTTCGCACGCTGAAACCACCATGACAACACCTTTGCTTCGCTTGACCACCGCTTGGGGACTGTGCTGCCTCTTGTTGCTGAGCGGTTGCACGCTATCGCGGTTTGAAAACCACATCGCCTCCTCGCACGATGACATCAGCAAACGCAACGAACAAGCCAATGCTTTGCTGCGCAACTACCCAGGGCCCACACCCTCGGTGGTCAACAGCCAAACACCGCGCTTTACCTCTCACTCCATTCCCTTAGACCGCAGCGAAATGCTGCCCAACCATATTGCCTCGGTCACGTTGCGCATCCCTGGCAAACACAACATCAAAAGCATTGCCGAGTTGATTGAGCGTACGACTGAAATTCCGGTCAATGTGGCCTCTGACGCCACCATGCCTGCCTCTATGTTTGTGCCCATCGGCATGGCCCAAGCAACCCCAACCGCTGCAGCACCCACACCCACCGCCAACGCAATCCCCACCGCTTTTGCCCCTCCCAGCGATAAATCCATTTTGGAAAGTGTGCAACGAGCAGGTGGTAACCGCCTAAGCGCAAACACCGATCCTGCCACCCAAAACGACATCGAGCTCAACTACTCGGGCAGCTTGGCAGGTTTGCTGAACCACGTGGCGCTGCGCTCAGACCTGCGCTGGTCGTATGAGTCAGGGCGCATCCGCTTTTACCGCGTGGTGTCACGCACAATCGCGGTGAAAACCTTGCCCGGCGGCTTAAAACTCTCGTCTTCCCTCAGCCTGACCTCCACCGGAGGTGGAACCGCCTCGTCATCCAGCGCCAGCGACATCAATATCTGGACCGGCATAGAGAAAAACCTGGCCAATATGGTGTCTGTCAGCGGCAAGTTGGTGATTGACCCCAATACCGGCACCGTCACCGTGCGTGACGCGTATCGCAATGTCGAGGCGGTTGAACAGTACATCCAAAACCTGAACCAAAACCTGATGCGCCAAGTGGCGATGACGGTGGAGGTCTTGCAAGTCACGCTGAGCAACGAATTTCAATCGGGCATCGATTGGAGCTATGTTTCCGAGACCATGCGCTTGGGTCAGCTGCAAATCCGAGGACCTACCCCCGTCGTCAGCGCCAGCGCGGCCGCCAACGTCGGCTTGGTTCTGAGAAATACCGCGGGGGCCACCAACCAATTGCTGTTCCAAGCGCTGGAGAGGTTCGGGCGGGTCAGCTCGGCCTATTCCACCGTGGTCACCACCGTCAATCGCCAACCCGTGCCGGTGGGCAGCCAAACCACGCAAAGCTATTTGAAATCGGTCACGCCCACCATCATCAACACCGTGGGCAGCAGCGGCAACACCTATGGTGGCGCCACCCTCACACCAGGCGAATTCACCACTGGTTTTTCGCTGACCTTGCTGCCCATCTTGCTGGACTCCAACCATGTGCTGGTCGAATGCGGTTTGTCCTTGAGTTCGCTCAAATCGCTGACCTCCTTCAACTCGGGCAGCGGGGCCAGCTTGCAAACCATCCAGCAACCCAGCATCGCCAACTTTGGGGTGCTGCAGCGCTTGGTGGCCAAGTCCAACGAAACCATTGTGCTCAGCGGCTTTGACGCTGAGGCCTTGAACAGCGAGCAGGTGGACCCCTTGGTTCAAAATCTGCCCGGCTCTCGCAAAGGCACCAAGGAGCGCACCACCACCGTGGTGCTCATCACCCCCCGCTTGCTAGACCAATAGCACCATGAACCAAAACGCTTTATGGGTGCGCTTTGACCAACATCGCTTCGTGTTGGGCATGGAGTGGCGCATGCTGCAACCGGCCGAAAAATTGGTGCGCTCCACCTTGTCGCAGATGCGCCGCGAAGGCATGCAATGGTATGTCTCCAGCGGTTTGCAAGACGTGGTGGGCTTGTGCAGCGGCATTGAGCAGGCCCGCCAGCCCATGCACTCGGCGGCCCTGCACTTGGCCAGTCAGTGGAGCAACGGCGGCCTAGAGTTGTTTGTGTTTGGCATGGCCGAACAGCGCGTGGCCGTGGTGGCTTTGAACGACCGTCGCCCCTTGTCTGGTTTCGACTTCATCGGCAGCTTGGCTGAAGCGCAAGACCTGATCGAGGAGTTCGAGGCCATCCAACAAGGCGAGGTGGTGCGACGTGTGGGCGACCTGGGGCTGCTGGCTGACGAAGAGAGGCTCAGCGCACAAACAGTCTTCGATCAACCCAGCGCTGATTCCCGTCTGAAAAAAATCCCCAGCTTGAGAGCGCTCATATATATAGGCGCAGTCTTGCTGTTGATGCTGGGCTGCATGGGCGGGTTTTATTACTGGCAGCAGCAAGACCGTGCAAACACCTTAGCGAATTTGCCTGTGCCTGTCCCCACCGTGATCGACCCCAATCCGGCTTATAACCAACATGCGGCGCAGCAAATACAGGCCCTGCCCATGCAAGGCCAAGCCTTGTACCAAGCGTGGGTGCAGTTGAGCAACCAGTTACCGCTGTCGCACCAAGGCTGGGTGCTGACCCAAATCGAGTGCAAAGCCGAGTTGTGCAGTGCCGACTGGAGGCGTCAGTTCGGCAGCGTGGACGATTTTTTTGCCAAATTGCCCGTGAGAGCCAGCACGGCTAAGCATCTTCCGGTTGACAAAGATGCGCTCACCCACCACTTGCACACCAGCCACGCCACGCCACCCCAAACAGTCGAGCGCCACTATGAAAAAACCGCCGACTTGCTGCAAGCAGCCGAAGGCTTTCGTGGTGTCTCTTCATGGCTGCAAGACCTGAGCCTGTTGGGCGCACGCAATGTGCAGGTGGACAAACCCCAAATCTGGGTGTCTGGCGCTGATGCCGCTGTCTTGAAGCAACCCTTGCTGAAAGGTACTTGGTCTGCGGAATTGCCCCTGACCGTATCCAGCGACTTGGTGATACCGCCCTACGCCACGGTGACGCTGTTTAAAACCACCCTAGGTGCTACTTACCAATTGACCGGAGACTACTATGTCCGCTCTGACTTCATTCCATAAAACCTTGTTGATCGTGTTGAGCAGCCTGTGGCTGACCAGCGGGCAGGCAGAAACACCGAAGGCCAAAACCTTGGGTGACATGGTCAAACAGGCCAAGCACAAGCAAGCATTGGGGCTTAACCCTCCACCCGAGCCCAAGGTAGCAGCAGTCAACAAAAAACCTGTGTCTTTGCCCCCTCCCATGCTGTGGACGCTAACCGGCGTGAATAACCAACTGATGGCCGAGGTGATTTACAAACAAACGGTACATGTGCTGCACTTGTCGCAGGGCGACCGCGAGATTGGCCCTTGGCAGGTAGAGCGCTATGGCCCTGGTGGTTTGTATTTGGTGTCCAGCGACGCCAAAGCCGATGCCAAGAAAAAGAGCCTGTTTTTGCCAGCCCCCCTGCCCGGTGCCTGCCTAGAGCGCTATGCCGCGGGCCTGCCCAAGTCGCTCAGTCACGCCCCCAGCAAACAGCGCGACCCCAGCAATTCTGAACTCGCCATGATGATGCAAGACCTGCCCAACATCATGCCAAGCCAGATGTTGCCAGAAGTGGCTAAAGCGCCCCCTCAAGAACAGCCACCTACACCCCCCGGCCTGAAATGAAACCCGCCGATTCCGTCGACACTGCCAACGCACCCACCACCCAGCTCAGCACCGAGCCGGTGACGGTCAAGCGCAACCACATCGACGATTT
>CALPPP020000080.1 GCA_943325485.2 Rickettsia typhi | reverse complement strand
TGTTCCCACACCCGCGCCGCGTTTGATGAAGTCTTGGATTTCGTTGGTGATGTGGGGAATCACCTGAACGGTGGTGCCCAAATAGTCGCCACGGCGCTCTTTTTCCAAGACGCTTTTGTAGATTTGTCCGGTGGTGAAGTTATTGGTGCGCCTCATGCGCGTGGTGATAAAGCGCTCGTAGTGACCCAAATCCAAATCGGTTTCTGCCCCGTCTTCGGTCACGAAAACTTCGCCATGCTCAAAGGGCGACATGGTGCCGGGGTCGACGTTGATGTAGGGATCGAGCTTGATTAAAGTGACTTTGAGGCCTCGCGATTCAAGAATCGCAGCGAGGGAGGCTGAGGCGATTCCCTTGCCAAGGGAAGACACCACACCGCCGGTGACGAAGACAAATTTGGTCATGTCGGGAGGGGAGGGCCTAGGCTCCCTAGAGGTGGTAATGCGAAATTATAGGGGCTCTGCTACATTGCGCCCCATGAGTGATCTGTCCAACAAACATATCGTGCTGGGCTTAAGCGGCGGCATCGCTTGCTACAAAGCCGCAGAGTTGTGCCGTGCCTTGGTCAAAGAAGGGGCCACAGTACAGGTGGTCATGACCGAGGCTGCGGCCCAGTTTGTCACCCCTGTGACCATGCAAGCCCTGTCCAACAACCCTGTCTATGTGTCGCAATGGGACCCTCGAGAGCCCAACAACATGGCGCATATCAATCTCACGCGCCACGCCCACGCCATCTTGGTGGCACCCGCCAGTGCCGACTTCATGGCCAAACTCTTGCATGGCCGCGCTGATGATTTGCTCAGCCTGATGTGCTTGGCCAGGCCTTTGGAAACCGTCCCCTTGCTGCTCGCACCTGCCATGAACAAAGAAATGTGGGCCCATCCTGCTACGCAGCGCAATATGGCGCAATTGCGCCAAGATGGCGCCAAAGTGCTTGGGGTGGGGCAAGGCGACCAAGCCTGTGGCGAGGTGGGCGATGGGCGCATGTTGGAACCCGATGAATTGCTTTACGAGTTAACTGCTTTGTTTCAAGCCAAAGTTTTGCAGGGCAAAAAAGTGCTCATCAGCGCTGGCCCCACATTTGAAGCGATTGACCCAGTACGTGGCATCACCAATTTGTCCAGCGGGAAAATGGGTTTTGCATTGGCGCGTGCAGCCCATGAGGTTGGCGCACAGGTGAGTTTGGTGGCTGGACCTGTGAGCTTGCCAACGCCTTATGGCGTGTCCCGTACTGATGTTCGTTCCGCGTTGGATATGCACGCAGCTGTGATGGCACAGGCGCAGACTGCTGATGTTTTCATTGCCACAGCAGCCGTGGCCGACTGGCGTGTCGCCCAAGTGGCGGGTGAAAAAATCAAAAAAGGCAGCGACGGTTTGCCAAACTTAGATTGGGTCGAGAATCCCGACATCTTGGCCGACGTTGCTGCGAGCGCAAGGGCTCAGTCGGGGGACTTGTACTGCGTGGGTTTCGCAGCTGAAACCCAATATTTGCAAGCCCAAGCGCAAGCCAAACGGACGCGCAAGGGTGTTCCTTTGATGGTGGGTAACTTAGGCCCCGCCACCTTTGGGCAAGACGACAACGCTTTGTTGGTGATTGATGAGGTGGGTGTTACCGAATGGCCCCGCGCTTCTAAGCTGTCGCTGGCGAGGCAATTGGTAGCGGATATTGCTGTGCGCATCAGCGCAAAGGAAACCCCATGAAGTTAGATGTGAAAGTGATGGATGAGCGCTTGCGCAGCATGTTGCCCAACTATGCGACTGCAGGCAGTGCAGGCTTAGATCTACGTGCCTGTTTAGATGCGCCGCTCACTTTGGAGCCTAATGCATGGCAGTTGGTGCCCACTGGCATGGCCATCCATCTGAAAGACCCAAATTTCGCAGCGTTGATACTGCCGCGTTCGGGCTTAGGCCATAAACACGGCATTGTGTTGGGCAATTTGGTGGGCTTGATTGACAGCGATTACCAAGGCCAACTCATGGTGAGCGCTTGGAATCGCAGCGATGTGGCCTTCACCATTGAGCCCATGGAGCGTATCGCCCAGTTGGTGATCGTGCCAGTGGTGCAAGCGCAGTTCAATCTGGTTGATGAATTTGACGCCTCCACCGAACGCGGTGCGGGTGGCTACGGCTCAACAGGCAAGCAATAAAACCTCAGTGCAGTGTGTCGTTGCCAGACAAGGTGGGTACAGAGAAAAAACCAGAGCCACAAGTACCGTGGCTTTTTTCTTGTTCTGTGGCCGCTCTGACACCTGTGATGGTGAGTGAAATTCGCAAAGCCATGCCCGACAGCGGATGGTTGCCATCCAACACCACATGCTCAGGGTACACATCGGTGACGGTGTAGATCACGTCTTTGGGAGCATCGGGGCTGCAGTCTTGCGAAAGTGCATGCCCCTCAATGGTCATGCCCTCTTCAAGCTCAGCCGGAAATGCATGGCGAGGCTCTAAAAAAATCAAAGCCTCGTTGAAGTCACCAAAGGCTTCTTCCGGCTCTAAATGCAAATCCAATTGATCGCCAACTTGGTGGTCGTGCAAAGCCACTTGGATTTTGTCGAGCAAATCGTGACCGCCCAAGTAAAACTCCACGGGGTCTTCGAGTTCATCCAAGATTTGCCCTTGGGCATCCTTAAGCACCCAAGTCAGGGCAACAACGCAGTCTGGTGTTATGTTCATGGGGCAGAATTGTCGCAGTTTGGAGAACCGCTTTGAAAAAGTCCTTGCCTCACCCCTTGTTGGGTAGTTTCAGTGCCGAGACTTTCATGCGCCGCTATTGGCAAAAAAAGCCTTTGCTGATTCGACAAGCCGTCGCCGGTATTGAGCCCATGCTTAGCCGCCAGCAGCTGTTTGCTTTGGCGCAATCTGAGGATGTGGAGTCGCGCTTGGTCGTCAACGACGCCGCTTCAGGGCAATGGCGATTGACATCAGGACCTTTTGGCAAGCGAAGTTTGCCAAGTTTGAAGCAAAGCCATTGGACGCTTTTGGTGCAAGGGGTTGATCTACACGACGAGAAAGTTGCGCAATTGCGCGACCAGTTTCGTTTTATTCCAGATGCCCGGTTAGACGATGTCATGATCAGTTATGCGACTGACAAAGGCGGTGTTGGGCCTCACTTTGACAGCTACGATGTTTTTTTATTGCAAGTGCATGGCCAACGGCGCTGGCGTATCAGCCAACAAAAAGACCTCGCGCTGCGTGACGACACGCCTTTGAAGGTATTGCGACGTTTCAAAGCACAAGAATCTTGGGTACTCAACCCTGGTGACATGCTCTATTTACCGCCCCACTGCGCCCACGACGGTGTCGCCTTAGGGGAGTGCATGACCTACTCCATTGGATTTAAAGCGCAAACCCCACAGGCTTTGGCGCAACAGTTGTTGCCTCGTTTCGCTGATATAGATGTGGTCAAAGAAGCTGCTCGCTACCGAGACCAGACGCAAGCTGCAACTGTTCATCCGGCTCGCATACCACAGCGCCTTCAGGCTTTTGCTCACCATTCGCTTGAAAGTGCATTGCGTCAAAAACATCTCAGTCAGAAGATTTTGGGCGAGTGGTTAAGTGAACCTAAGGCGCAGGTTTGGTTTGACACCCAAGACGCTACAGACTTCTCAAAAGGCGTTGTATTGGATCGAAAAACCAAAATGCTCTACGACCAGCGGTACGTTTATATCAATGGAGAAAGTTGGCGATGTTCAGGCGCTGATGCTCGGATGCTGCGTTTTTTAGCGAACCAAAGAGCCCTGAATCACCTCCAAATTCAACAATCTAGTGAACTCCTCTTGTCAGTTTTGGAAGAATGGATGCAATCTGGATGGGTACACCCGCAAGACAATTAAATGGGCTTAAAAAGCTTATGGATAAGCTATTCGGGAATTCACCTATAATAAGTGGCTGAGTTGAAGGAGCTTGAGTCCAACGGCTCGGTTGCATGTAGAGGTTCAGACCAAAGCATGTGGCAACCCTCGAAATTTTTCGAAACTATCTTTAAGGAACCCCCATGAAAAAATCACTCCTCTTGGCAACTTTGTTGGCTGCTGCTTTGGTCGCTTGCGGTAAAAAAGAAGCTCCTCCCGCACCTGCTGCTGCTCCCGCACCTGCTGCTGAAGCACCTGCTGCTCCTGCACCTGCTGCTCCCGCACCTGCTGCCGAAGGCGAGAAGAAGTAATTTTTTCTGCTTCGACAAAAGCCACCTTCGGGTGGCTTTTTTTTATCCTAAGATTTAGCAATGACGATTTCCAACAAACACCATTTCCATCCATCTATTCCAATCGCACGTAGCCAAACCTTGGGCGATATCCTGAGACGCACAGCTCAGCGTCTTCCCGGCAAAACCGCAGTCATTTGTGGACAAACCCAATGGAGTTATGCCCAATTTGACGCCCTGGTGAGCCGATTGGCGCTAGGGTTGTTGGCTGTGGGAATACAAAGCGGAGACCATGTGGCCATGTTGGCGCGTAACTCCCACGGCTTTGCAGCAATGCGGTTCGCTTTAGCCAGAATGGGTGCAGTTTTGGTGCCCATCAACTTCATGCTCAAAGCGGATGAGGTGGCTTACATCCTCAGGCATGCACAGGCAAAGGTGCTGGTTACCGACACCGAACTCACGCCATTGGCCAAAGCGGCGGCTGCTTTGGATACCCAAGTGGCTGAGTTCATTTGGATTCCTTCTGAAGACCCTACACCCACAAGCGAGGGCATGCACGACTTTTATGCCTTGACTGAAACCGAGGGGCTACTACCCGCGCAAAGTTTCAGCGGCAACGATGTTCTGCAAATTGTTTACACCAGTGGCACAGAGTCCAGCCCCAAGGGGGCCATGCTCACCCATGACGCGGTGTTATGGCAATACGTGAGTTGTGTGATCAATGCAGAAATTCATGAGAATGATCTGGCCTTGCATTCGCTACCCCTCTACCATTGCGCTCAATTGGATGTATTTTTCGGGCCTGCAGTCTATGTGGGCAGCACCAACATCATCACGGCCAAACCTACCCCCGACCATCTTTTACCGCTGATGGAACGTTTTGGTGTGACCAGTTTTTTTGCGCCACCGACGGTCTGGATTGCTTTGCTGCGCTCACCCTTAATGAACGCTGACAAGCTGTCCACCTTGGCGAAAGGCTATTACGGCGCGTCCATCATGCCTGTCGAAGTGCTGCGTGAACTGGCTTCTCGTCTGCCCCGTGTCAGGCTATGGAACCTGTATGGGCAAACCGAAATTGCGCCCTTGGCTACCTTGCTTGGGCCCGAGGATCAATTGCGCAAACCTGGCTCCTGTGGTCGTGCGGTGATTCATGTGGAAACCCGTGTGGTGAACGAGCATATGGACGATGTGCAAGCAGGCGGTGAGGTGGGTGAAATCGTTCATCGATCGCCTCACCTCATGCTGGGCTACTTTAACGATGAAGAGCGTACCCGTGCAGCGTTTGAATCAGGCTGGTTTCACAGCGGGGATTTGGCCACCATCGATGACGAGGGCTTCATCACGGTCGTCGATCGCAAAAAAGACATGATCAAAACAGGGGGCGAAAACGTCGCCAGCCGTGAGGTAGAGGAAATGATTTACCGCCTGTCCGCCGTCAGCGAGGTGGCTGTGATTGGTTTACCCGACCCCAAATGGGTGGAAGCGGTGACCGCGGTGATCGTGGTCAAGCTTGGACAAAGCTTGTCTGAAGATGCGGTTCTTGCCCATTGCCAGAAACACATGGCCGGTTTCAAATGCCCTAAACGCGTGATTTTTACAGATACTTTGCCCAAAAACCCCAGCGGCAAATTGCTCAAGCGGGAGTTGCGACAGTTACATGCCTAGGGGCTTTGAGACAGACTCAATGCACCGTGTACCAAGGTGTGCCATGCAGGGGGTCAGCCACCGGAATATCGGTGGCGCTGCAACCAAGGGCAGCAGCTAGCACAGCTTGCGCCATATCGGGGCGGTTGTTGCGTTCGCTTAAATGGGCCGCCACCAGTAAATTCAGTCCCTTGTGCTGCAGGGCGGTTGCGAGTTGTGCAGACTCGTTGTTGGATAAATGGCCAAGTGGGCCAGCAATGCGTTTTTTCAAAAAAGGGGGGTACGCCGACTGCGCAAGCAATTCGCTGTCGTGGTTGCATTCCAGCAGCAAGGCTTGACAAGCTTGCAATGCTTGTACGACATGGTCGCTGCCATGCCCCAGGTC
>CALPPP020000079.1 GCA_943325485.2 Rickettsia typhi | reverse complement strand
TGGGTGATACCTGCGGTGTTCATCAGGTTGCCGGCCAAAATGAAAAAAGGCACAGCCAATAAAGGAAAGCTGTCAATGCCCGAGACCATGCGGTGCACCACCACAAACGGCGGCGAACTGGGGACGAACAGCAGGTAGATGAGAGAGGCTGCCGCCATGGCCATGGCCACAGGCAAACCACCGCTCAACAAAAACAGAAAAATGATTTTTAACATGCAGACCTTAAAGGTTGGCGGGCCGCTCAAGCACGCTATAGCCTTGTTGCCAGTGACGGCGCATAACCCACACGCTGCGCCATGTCATCAACACAAACGCCAGCAACACCACGCCATAGACGATGTTCATGGGCAGGTTGACGATGGTCATTTGGTAGTTGCCCATTTTTTGCATCAGCAACCAAGTGAGGTAGCTGGCCGTGGCCAAAAAAGCCACCCGCAACACATCGGTCAGCAAAGACACACTACGCGCCAAACCTTGGGGCATGAAGCGGTAGAAAAAATCCACTTGGATATGGTTGTTTTTGGCCACGCCAATGACTGCGCCTAAAAACACCGTGGCGATGAGCAAATAGCGGGCGATTTCCTCGGTCCACGCTGCGGAGTCGTTGAACACATAACGGGTGATGAACTGGTAGAGCACCGTCAAGCCCAGCGCCCAAAAAAACAGCAAGGCCAGCCATGCTTCAGCGATGGTGTCTGAGAGGTCGACGGTTTCATCGGCTTCGCCAAAGGAAGCGGCCAGCTGATCGAGATCGCCGCTCATTTGGCAGCTTGTACACGGTCGTAGTCGGCGCGGGTCAAGCCCATGCTCTCAACCGGTTTGTTTTTCAGCACGCTGTCTTGGAAACTTTTACGGTTGACCTCCACCACCTGCAAGCCTCTTTTCTTGAAAACATCAATCAACTCGGCTTCGCGTTTTTTGACCTTGACCGTGGCTCGGGCAGCAGCCTCTTGCATCACCTCGGTGAACATTTTTTGCTCATCAGGGTTGAGTGTGCTCCATACATGGGGTGCGACCATGGTGACCAAGCCGTCCACAATATGGCCGGTCAGCATGATGGCTTTTTGCACTTCAAAAAACTTTTTGGCTTCAATGGTGGTGAGCGGGTTTTCTTGGGCGTCTACCGTGCCGTTTTGCAGCGCCAAATACACCTCTGCAAAAGCGATGGGCGTGGGGTTGGCGCCGCATGCTTGCCAGGTGGCTGTGTAAGCGGGTGCATCGGGTACGCGGATTTTCAAACCCTTGATGTCAGCGCATTGGCTGAAGGTTTTTTGGGCGCTGGTGTGGCGGGCGCCGTAGTAGGTGTAGGCAGTCACTTGGATACCGCTTTTGTTGCGGAACTCATTCACCATCTCTTGGAACAAGGTGCTTTTGGAGTAAGCCAACAAGTGGTCGCCGTCGCGAAAGATGAAGGGGTAGTAAGCGATGCCAAAGCGGGGGTAGCTGCGCGCCGCAAATGAGGGGCCGCCAATCACGATGTCCACCGAGCCCAAGGTCAGGCCTTGGTTCAAATCGGTTTCCTTGCCCAAGCTGGAGGCGGGAAACACCTGAATATCAAACTTGCCTTTGCTGCGTTTTTTAATCTCTTCTGCCGCCCAAACCGACTCGGTGTGGTAAGGCTCGGAAGATTCATACACATGGGCCCATTTGAGTTTTTGCTGGGCCAAAGACACAGATGGGAGGCCGGCACACACGGCCAGCAACAACACCCACAGAGGGCGAAAAAGTGACAAGAGATGCATGGTGCTTAGGCTTTCAGGGGAAAGAGGAATACTTGCATGCACCATACCGCTGCGTCAAGTCTGGCTTCATCCGCATAAACCCGTAGCCAAGGGCTGCTTGGCGAAGCCCTATCATCCTTGGGTTTGGTTAAGAACTTGACCTGGCTAGGAAACCCCATGCGATTACAAGGCAAACACATACTCATTACCGCCGCTGGGCAAGGCATTGGCAAGGCCACTGTGTTGGCCATGGTCGCTGAAGGTGCAACCGTCTGGGCGACCGATGTCAATCCCGCCTTGCTTGAAGGCTTCAAAGGCATGGACCACGTCCATACCGCTGTGTTGGATGTGATGGACAAAGCCGCTATCCAAGCCCAAGTGGCAGCCATGGACCGTATTGATGGGCTGTTTAATTGCGCTGGTTATGTACACAGCGGCACAGCCCTCACCGCCACCGACGAAGACTGGGACCTGGCGTTCAACCTGAATGTACGCTCGCAGTTTTGGGCGATTCAAGCTGTGTTACCCAAAATGATTGCCCAAGGCGGGGGCAGCATCATCAACATGGCCAGCGTGGCCTCCAGTTTGAAGGGCTTGCCCAACCGCTTTGTGTATGGCGCCAGCAAAGCGGCTGTGATTGGTTTGACCAAGGCCGTGGCGGCCGACCATGTGCGCCAAGGCATACGCTGCAATGCGATTTGCCCTGGCACGGTGGATACACCTTCCTTACAAGACCGCATCAACAGCCAAGCCGATCCGGTGCAAGCCCGCAAAGACTTCATCGCTCGCCAGCCCATGGGCCGTTTGGCACAAGCCCATGAAATCGCGCCGATTGTGGTGTTTTTGGCCAGCGACGAATCGCAATTCACCACCGGACAGGCTTACTCTGTCGACGGCGGCATGACCATTTGATTTTCAAAGGAACACAGATGAACCAACTCGATATGCAAGGCCGCCACGCGGTGGTCACCGGCGGCGCAAGCGGCTTGGGTTTTGCCATGGTGGAACGCTTGCTGCGTTCCGGCGCACAAGTCACCGTTTGGGACTATGACGCCGCTGGCATGGCCAAGGCCGAAGCCGAGTTCAAACAAGCCGTGCCTGGCGCGGTGGTGCACAGCGTGAAGGTGGATTTGACCCAGCACGCCGAGGTGGTGGAAGCAGTGAAGAAAAGCATTGCTTTTGCCCCCGTGGATGCCTTGGTCAACAGCGCAGGCATTTCCGGCCCCAATATGAAATCCTGGGACTACCCCTTGGCCGATTGGCACAAGGTGTTTGATATCAATGTGAATGGCCTGTACTACTGCTGCCGCGAATTGGCACCTCACATGAAAGCGCGTAACTACGGGCGCATCGTCAACGTCGCGTCTGTCGCTGGCAAAGACGGTAACCCCAACGCCAGCGCTTACAGCGCCAGCAAAGCGGCCGTGATTGCGTTGACCAAATCGCTGGGCAAAGAGTTGGCTGACACCGGTGTGCGTGTCAACTGCGTCACCCCCGCAGCGGTCAAGACGCCGATCTTTGACCAACTCACGCCCGAGCACATCCAGTTCATGCTGAGCAAAATTCCCATGGGCCGCTTTGGCACCCCTGATGAAATCGCCGCCATGGTGGCTTGGTTGTGTACCGAAGATTGTTCGTTCTCGACAGGCGCAGTGTTCGATTTGTCGGGTGGCCGTTCCACCTATTGATTTTTTTACAGGAGCAAAAATGAAACTTGTGCGCTATGGCCAAATGGGCCGCGAAAAACCCGGCCTCATCGATGCAGACGGCAAACTGCGTGACTTAAGCCAAGTCATTACAGACATCACGCCAGAGCATTTAAGCGACAAGGCCTTGGCCAAACTCGCGCGCATCAAGACCGCCACTTTGCCCTTGGTCAAGGGCAAACCGCGCATGGGTTGTCCCATCAGCCATGTCGGTAAATTCATCGCCATCGGTTTGAACTATGCCGACCACGCGGCTGAATCCAATATGCCTATTCCCAAAGAACCCGTGGTGTTCATGAAAGCCAACAGCTGCGTACAAGGCCCCAATGACGACATCATGCTACCCAAAGGCTCGCTCAAATCCGACTGGGAAGTCGAACTCGGCGTGGTGATTGGCGCCCGTGCCAGTTACGTATCCCAAGCGCAAGCCCTGAACTATGTTGCTGGATACTGCACCATCAACGATGTGTCCGAGCGTGAATACCAGTTGGAGCGCGGTCTGACGTGGGACAAGGGCAAGGGTTGCGACACCTTTGGACCCATCGGTCCTTGGTTGGTCACGCGTGACGAAGTGCCCCAGCCCCAGCGCTTGTCCTTGTGGCTTGATGTCAATGGCGTGCGTATGCAAACCGGCAACACCAAAACCATGGTCTTCAATGTCGCTAAATTGGTCAGCTACGTCAGCCAGTTCATGACCTTGATGCCCGGCGACGTGATCACCACCGGTACACCCCCCGGTGTGGGCATGGGCATGAAGAAAAACGGCAAACCTGCGCCGGTCTTCCTTAAAGCGGGTGACACCATGTCCTTGGGCATTCAAGGTCTGGGTGAGCAGCACCAAAAAGTAGTGGCTTATAAAAAGCATTGATGAAAGCGTGATGTGAACAAAGCGGTCCTGGTCTTTCTCTCCCTGGTGATATTGCACGGGACCGCGGTCACACAAACGCCCTCAGATAAACCGGTGGTGCCGCAAGAGGTCTACAAGCAGCCTGTGGCGGGTTTGACGCCTAAGCAGATGCAGGTTTTTCTTCAAGGCGAGCGGGTCTTCACCAATTTTTGGATGGCGGTGAACAACCCTGTCATTCCGTTGGTGTGGGATTTGTCCCAGCCTGGGCCTGCTGGCGGCGAGTGGGGCTTGGGCCCTATGTTTTTGGCGACCAACTGCGCTTCATGCCACCTCAATGCGGGGCGCGGCAGAGCCTTAGACAACAGCGGCAGCTTGGCTATTCAGCATGTGTTGCGTATCTCGCTGCCTGGTGAGGGGCCACATGGTTCGCCCAAACCTGACCCCAACTACGGTACGGACATCCAAATGTTCGACACCGTCACCCGTAAAGACCCAGAAGCGCGCGCAGGTGAAGCCGAGGTTTACATCGACTGGTTGACCAAGGCCTTTACCTTCCCCGATGGTGAAACCTTGGCCTTGCGTCAACCCAAGGTACGGGTAGAAAAACTCAACTTTGGCCCCTTGCCCGAGAGCGTGATGCTGTCACTGCGAAACAGCCAAGCCATGGTGGGTATGGGCTATTTGGAAGCCATCAGTGAAAAAGATGTTTTGCATGTGGCGCAGCAGCAAAAAGCACAAGGGCTCAACGGCCGCCCCAACTATGTGCGTGACGACATCAACAACAAGCAAGCCATGGGACGCTTTGGTTGGAAGGCCAACCAGCCCAGCATCAAGCAACAAATTGCAGCAGCTTTTTCGGCTGATATTGGGGTGACCTCTTCGCTGTATCCCTTCACCCTTTGTACACCTGCGCAGCTTGAGTGTTTGGCGGCGATTCGAGCACCCAAGCCTGAGTTGCGTCCTGCGATGTGGGATGCCATCACTTTTTGGACCCAGTCTTTGGCAGTACCTGAGCGCCGCGATGTGGACAAGCCCGAGGTCAAGCGCGGTGAGGCCTTGTTTGTGTCATCGGGTTGTGCCATGTGCCATTTGCCTGAATGGCGCACCGGCAAATACCCAGCTGTTCCCGTTATTGCTAACCAACGCATTCGTCCCTATACCGACCTGCTGTTGCACGACATGGGCCCCGACTTGGCCGATGGCCGCCCCGACTTCAAGGCCAGCGGCAACGATTGGCGTACACCCCCGTTGTGGGGCATAGGTTTGTCCAAGCAGGTGAGTGCCAGCACCTCGTTTTTGCACGATGGACGTGCGCGTAACTTGCTTGAGGCGGTGGTGTGGCATGGTGGCGAGGCCCAAGCGTCGCGTGACAAGTTCACGGCTTTGCCGGCCGAGCAGCGCAAAGACTTGATCACGTTTTTAGAGTCGCTGTAAACACGTCGGTGCAATATGCCGTCATTGCGAAGTCTCGTCATTGCGAAGGGCGAAGCCCTGAAGCAATCCCATGGCCCGCGCCGCAGGCTCGGCCTCGCCTCCATGCTTGCACAACGTCGGCTACGGCCGACCTGCGCCGCTGGCCTTAGCCTTGTCTCCCACTCGTAAAGCTTGCTTCGCTTCGCTCGCAATGACAGCGCTAGGTGGCTTAGCAGTTAGCTCAAGGTGACGGTTTGAATGCCGCCCAAGCTGGGTAGCGCAAAACTCTCAGGGTCGAAAGCTGTGTCTCCGTCAGGGTCGGGTACGCCTGTGGTTTTCAAACCCTTGAAGTCAAACAAGCTGTGGTCCAACAAGTGCGAAGGCGCCACGTGTTGCAGCGAATTGAACATGATGTCCAAACGCCCAGGATGTTTTTTCTCCCACTCGCGCAACATATCGCCCACTTGCTGGCGCTGCAAACCATCTTGGTTGCCGCACAAAGTGCAAGGAATGATGGGAAAAGCGCGGTGCGCCGCCCAGCG
>CALPPP020000078.1 GCA_943325485.2 Rickettsia typhi | reverse complement strand
TGCCAAATTGGGCCTGACAGCTGGGTCCCTGCTGACGTTTGCAGGCCAGGCCTGATTTCGCCATGCACGCATTTCCGAGTCGCTCGATCACCTGTGATTTGTGGCCGTGTCTTTTTGACAGCCTGGGTTCACCGGTCGATCGGTGGCACCGGAGACTCAGCCCTGCAAAGCCTGCAGCAATTTGGCGTGAACCCCGCCAAAGCCGCCATTGCTCATGCACAGCACATGGTCGCCAGGGCGGGCGGCCGACTTGACCTGCGCCACCAAGCTGTCGATGTCGTTCGCGATGCAAGCGCGGGCTCCCATGGGGGCCAAGGCCTCCGCGGCGTCCCAGTCCAGTCCAGCGGTGTGACAAAACGCCAAGTCGGCTTGTTCCAAGCTCCACGGCAGTTGCGACTTCATCGCACCCAGTTTCATGGTGTTGCTGCGTGGCTCGAACACCGCCAAGATGCGGGCCTTGCCGACTTGGCGGCGCAAGCCGTCAACGGTGGTGCGAATGGCCGTGGGGTGGTGGGCAAAGTCGTCGTACACCGTGATGGCCTGCTCTCCCGCGCCCACGCGGCCGCGCACTTCCATGCGCCGGCGCACATTTTCAAACGATGACAAGGCTTGGCAGGCATCAGCCACAGCCACGCCCACATGGTCGGCTGCGATGACTGCGGCCAAGGCGTTCATTTGGTTGTGCACCCCGCCCAAAGCCCATTGCACCCGGCCCTTCACTTTGCCATGGTGCAGCACCTCGAAGTCGGAGGGCTCGCCGCGCAGTTGCCATGCGGCATGGGGCGAAGCGCCAAAACCCGCTACCTCACTCCATTGACCCAGGCCCAACACCCGCTGCAAACTCTCTTGCTCGGCATTCACCACCAAGCGACCGCTGGCGGGCACCGTGCGCACCAGGTGGTGGAATTGGCGCTCAATGGCGGCCAGGTCGGGGAAGATGTCGGCGTGGTCAAACTCGAGGTTGTTGAGCACCGCGGTGCGCGGGCGGTAATGCACAAACTTGCTGCGTTTGTCAAAAAATGCGGTGTCGTATTCGTCGGCTTCGATGACAAACAGCGGTCGGCTTTGACCCTTGGCCAAACTTCCCAAGCGGGCGGACACGCCAAAGTTCAAAGGCACGCCGCCAATCAAAAAACCGGGTGTCAGGCCAGCCTGCTCTAGCACCCAGCTCAGCATGGCGGTGGTGGTAGTTTTGCCGTGGGTGCCGGCAATGGCCAGCACATGGCGACTCTGCCCAGGTGCGTGCAGCACATGGTCGCTCAGCCACTGCGGGCCGCTGGTGTAGGGCAGACCGGCCTCCAAAATCGCTTCCATCAGCGGGTAGCGCGGGGTGCCATCGGGCAAGCGGGCGCGAGAGACCACATTGCCCACCACAAACATATCGGGCTTCAAGGCCAGTTGGTCGGCGCTGTAGCCCTCGATCAGCTCGATGCCCAAAGCGCGAAGCTGGTCGCTCATGGGGGGGTAGACGCCGCTGTCGCAGCCGGTGACGCGGTGGCCGGCTTCGCGGGCCAGGGCGGCCAAACCGCCCATGAAGGTGCCGCAGACACCTAATATATGAATATGCATAAGGAGATTGTAAAAGTGTGCGGCACAATGGCTTGGTCATGTCTACGAATGTCCAAGAAGAAATTGCTGCCACGGCTGCCCGCTTCATTGTGGAGGAGGGTTTGGAATACGGCCCTGCCAAACGCCGCGCTGTCAGAGAGCTTGGTATCAATACCCGCAGTGCGCTGCCCAGCAACGAGCAGACAGAACAAGCGGTTCGTGAGTACATAGACATTTTTTGCGCTGACACACAGCCTATAGAACTTGCCGCTTTGCGTGAATTGGCCTTGCAGTGGATGCAGCGTGTTGCTGAGTTTCGTCCTCACCTGAGCGGCGCAGTCTGGCGAGGAACCGCCACCCGCTTGTCCGATATCTATATTCAATTGTTTTGCGACGATGCCAAGTCGGCTGAACTTTTGCTGATCGACAAAGGTGTGCGCTACGAGGTGCATGCCGTCAGCGGCTTCAAGGGTGAGACGGTAGACGCTTTGAGTGTTCGCAGCCGCTGCCCGGTCTTGAATGAAGAAATAGGTGTGCATTTCATGGTTTACGACTACGACGACTTGCGTGGTGCCTTGTTGCCAGATGCCCATGGCCGAGCTTGGCGTGGGGATACCGAGGCTGTTCAGCGATTGGTAGACTCCACCAATGGACGATCCTCTCTCTGACTCACCAAGGCGATCATCGCGCCGACTGCTTTTAGGTACGGCTGCCATGGCCATCGTTGCTGGTGCAGCTTTCAACTGGGCCAGACTCAAGCCCAGGACGCTCCCACCTGAAGCTACCCAAGCTTTATGGACGGCTGAATTTGACCAGCCTAATGGAGAGGTTTTGCGCCTTTCTGAATTTCAAGGCAAACCCTTGGTGCTGAATTTTTGGGCCACTTGGTGCACCCCATGTGTAGAAGAAATGCCTTTATTAGAAGCCTTCTTTCAAGAAAACCAATCTAAAAGCTGGCAAGTGGTTGGATTGGCTATTGACCAACCCAGCGCAGTCAAACGTTTTTTGAAACAAAACCCCGTAAACTACCCCATCGGTTTCGCCGGTTTGGGTGGCACTGAACTGGTGAGACAGTTGGGCAACCCTGAGGGCGGTTTGCCTTTTACACTGGTTTTAAATGCCCAAGGTGGACTGATCGTGCAAAAATTAGGAAAACTATCTGGTCAAGAAATGCGCGAATGGGTGTAAATTAGGACTCCCATCGACTTTGCCGTTATCTTTACAATGGCGCAACTTTAACCGCTGTTAACCGCAGAAGACTACAAAATTCATGGACTTAAGAAAACTTAAAACATTGATCGACTTGGTCTCTGACTCCAATGTCTCGGAATTGGAAATCACTGAGGCCGAAGGCAAGGTGCGCATTGTCAAAGGCCCAGTCGGTGCAATGGTGGCCGCGCCAATAGCTGCCCCTGTTGTTGCTGTTGCGCCAATAGCAGGTGCGCCCACAGCAGCTGCCCCAGCGGTTTTGTCTGAAGCCGAGCAAGCTGCTGCTGCGGGTCATGTGGTCAAGTCCCCGATGGTAGGGACCTATTACGCTTCTTCCAGTCCTGAAGCCAAGCCCTTTGTGCAAGTAGGCACTGTGGTGAAGGAAGGTGAAACCATTTGCATTATTGAGGCCATGAAGATTTTGAATGAAATCGAGGCAGATAAAAGCGGCACCATCACCCGCATCTTGGTTGATAACGGCCAAGCTGTGGAATACGGTCAGCCCTTGTTTCATATCGATTGACGCCGGCGCATGTTTAAAAAAATCTTGATCGCCAACCGCGGCGAAATCGCGCTGCGAATTCAGCGTGCTTGCCGAGAACTGGGCGTGGAAGCCGTGGTGGTGTATTCCGAAGCCGACCGCGAAGCCAAATATGTGAAATTGGCCGAAGAGGCTGTGTGTATCGGCCCTGCATCGTCCACCCTCAGTTACCTCAATATGCCGGCCATCATTTCGGCCGCAGAGGTGACCGACGCTGAGGCCATTCACCCGGGCTACGGTTTCCTTAGTGAAAACGCTGATTTTGCTGAACGGGTTGAAAAAAGTGGCTTCACCTTTATTGGTCCCACCCCAGAGTCCATTCGAATGATGGGCGACAAGGTATCCGCCAAGCAGGCCATGATCAAAGCGGGTGTTCCCTGTGTACCAGGCTCTGAAGGTGAGCTGCCCGACGATCCCGCCCAAATTCGCAGAATTGCCAAGGCCATTGGTTACCCGGTCATCATCAAAGCCGCTGGTGGCGGTGGTGGTCGAGGCATGCGTGTGGTGCATAACGAGGCTGCCCTTATCCATGCGGTGCAAACCACCAAGGCTGAAGCGGGTGCTGCCTTTGGCAACCCAGCCGTGTACATGGAAAAGTTTTTACAAAATCCCAGGCATATTGAAATTCAAATTCTGGCCGACAACTACAAAAACGCCATTTACCTGGGCGAGCGCGACTGCTCCATGCAACGGCGTCACCAAAAAGTCATTGAAGAAGCGCCCGCGCCTGGCATTGCCCGCAAGTTGATTGAACGCATAGGCGAGCGTTGTGTGGCGGCTTGCAAAAAAATGGGTTACCGCGGCGCCGGCACCTTTGAGTTTTTGTATGAAAACGGCGAGTTCTATTTCATTGAGATGAACACAAGGGTACAGGTTGAACACCCTGTGACCGAGTTCATCACCGGCATTGATATCGTTAAAACCCAAATCATGACCGCTGCAGGACAAAAATTGCCCTATACCCAACGCCAAGTGGTGATCAAAGGCCATGCGATGGAGTGCCGTGTCAATGCCGAGGACCCTTTCAAGTTCACACCATCGCCCGGACGCATCACCATGTGGCACCCGCCCGGTGGGCCGGGTGTCAGGGTCGACTCCCACATTTACAGCAACTACTTTGTGCCTCCTCACTATGACTCCATGATTGGCAAAATCATTGTGTATGGAGACAACCGCGAACATGCTTTGGCACGCATGCGGACTGCTTTGGGTGAAACCGTGGTGGAAGGCATTCAAACCAATATTGCTTTGCACCGCGAACTCATGATGGACCCTGGCTTTATTACAGGCGGCACCAACATCCATTATTTGGAAGAGTGGTTGGCAGTGAGAGCGTCTGCAGTCTGATGTTCGAGTTGATCCTGCTGTGTGAGCAAGACCAAGTCGAGACTATCAGTGAAGCGCTCTTGGCTTTAGATGCCTTGAGCGTATCCGTAGAAGATGCCGATGCCCATACCGATCAAGAGCAAGCTTTGTTTGGTGAACCTGGCATGCCTGCTCCTGCCTCAGGCTGGCTTCACTCACAGGTGGTGGCGCTGTTTGCCGAAGAAGCTTTGGCCGAGCAAGCTGCTCACCTTTTGAAGCTGCAAGATTTTTTTGGCAAAGCCAGCGTACAACGCATTGCCGAAGTTCCCAATCAAGACTGGGTGCGCTTAACCCAGTCGCAATTTGAACCAGTCGAAATCACCTCTGCGTTATGGGTTGTTCCTACTTGGCATGAAGCACCTGCACAAGCAAGCAAGGTGATTCGCTTAGACCCTGGCTTGGCATTTGGCACAGGCACCCACCCCACCACGCGCATGTGTTTGCGCTGGATTGCCCACCATGTGGTGCCAGCAAGTCGGGTATTGGATTACGGTTGTGGCTCGGGTATTTTGGCTATTGGAGCAGCCATGTGCGGTGCGGGCAGTGTGGACGCGGTCGACATTGACGCAGACGCTGTGACAGCTGCTCTTGCGAATGCCACAGCCAACCAAGTGACTGTGAATACCGGTTTGCCAGATATGGCTCAAGGACTTTATGGCTTGGTGGTCGCCAATATTTTGGCTGCACCTTTGAAGGTGCTGGCGCCCTTGTTGTGTGGCCACGTAAAGACAGGCGGACACTTGGTTTTGGCGGGTATTTTGAGCCGACAGGTTGAGGAAATACAACTCGCTTATGCACCTTACATCCAACTCCAAGTTGCAGACAGCTTGGACGGTTGGGTGTTGATGACAAACTAAAATCGACACCATGTCGATAGTCACCCTTTGTCCTCAGTGCAAGACTGCTTTTGCGATTCAAGCTGAGCATTACAGTGCTGCCGATGCATGGGTGCGTTGTGGTCGATGTGCCCATGTGTTCGAGGTCGATCAGCATTTATTTGAAATAGATACCCCACAAAGCGAAACCGAGCCCGCCGTTAAAGAATCTCTCGTTGTCTCCCCTGCTGCAGATATAACAGTTGCGCCCGTTGTACCGGTAATGCCTCCTGTGTGGCAACCTGTCAACAACTCCAACCCTGCATTGGCGGTGGTGGTGACACTGCTGGCGGCTGCAGTTTTATTGGGGCAAGTGCTTGTGTTTCAGCGCGACAAATTGGTAGCGATGAACCGCAGTGTGTCCCCTTTATTCAACTCAGTTTGTCAGATCTTAGGTTGTCAAGTGGATTGGCCTAAAGAGCCCGACAAAGTGGCCATTGACAACACCAACTTTAAACAACTCGGGGATGATCAGTTCTCATTTACTTTGTCAGTGAAAAATCAAGCCACCTATTTTTTAGGCACACCTGCGCTGGAGCTTACCCTCACCAATGATGAGGAGGGAGACGTCGTGCGCAAGGTTTGGTTATCCCAAGAGATAGATCTTCCCGAGGTGCTCAAGCCAATGCGCACGCAAACAGTGGAAATGGTTTTTTCTGTGCAAGAACCATTGGCTGGCAAAATTAACGGTTTCCGAGCTTTACTTTTTTACCCTTAACACACTAGGATTTTTCATGGCAGCACTGA
>CALPPP020000077.1 GCA_943325485.2 Rickettsia typhi | reverse complement strand
GTGCAGTCTTTGCCCGAGGCAGGGGGCGTGGCCAAGGTTTGCGGCAAGGTGATGATGGCAAAACGGGTGCGGTTATAGGCCTCGTCTTGGATGGCGTGGGCCACCACATGCAAGCCAAATTCAGAAGCTGCACGCTCGCTCGCTAAACCCGCCCAAGCGGGGTTGGTCGCGGCTAAACGGGCGCCCTCAGCGTTGCTGGAGACGCCTCTGCGTTCAGCATGGGGCAGATGAAGGCTTAGCCACTCTTGGCATTGACCCAAAGCTTGAGGGTGCGCTAACACCACCTCAATGCCTTCAAGCGACGCCGACTGGCGCAGCAGGTTGTGGCGTACCAAGAGGCTCACCTCGCCGATCACATGAACCGGTGTGCGCAAAAATAAATCAAGTGACCGCGCTACCGCGCCTTCGGTGGAGTTCTCTACGCCCACCACGCCGTACTGCGCCGTTCCTGCGCTGGTGGCGTGAAACACCTCGTCAAAGTTGTTGCAGTAAATGAGTTCAGCTGCCGAGCCAAAAAACTCGATCGCCGCTTGCTCGCAAAACGTACCCACCGGACCCAGCACCGCCACACGCTGCGGTGCTTCCAGCGCCAAACACGCCGACATGATTTCGCGCCAAATGGCGGCCACGTGTTGGTTTTTCAGAGGGCCAGGGTTGTGGGCTTGGATTTTTTCCAGCACTTGCGCCACGCGGTCGGGGCGAAAAAAGGGAGAGCCTTCAGCGCGTTTGATATCACCCACCGCTTCAGCCAAATGCGCACGTTGATTCAAGAGCGTGAGCAACTGCGCATCGAGTTGGTCGATCTGCACCCGCAAATCGGCCAAGCTGGGGGCGGGTTGGGCGCCTTGTGTCATGGGGTGTCGTCGGGGGCCGCGTCGCTGGCGCTGTTGTCAGTTGATTCGTCGGTGGCTTCGTCCGTTGCGGCTTGGGCATCGTTTTCCACGATGCGTTGCATACCGCTGAGCTTGGTGCCATCGTCCAAATTGATCAGGATCACACCCTGTGTGGCGCGGCCCATTTCGCGGATTTCGCTCACCCGCGTACGCACCAACACGCCGCGATCGGTGATGAGCATGATGTCGTCATCGCCATGCACCAAGGTGGCGGCCACGACTTTGCCGTTGCGCTCAGATTGTTGGATGGCAATCATGCCCTTGGTGCCGCGTCCGTGGCGGGTGTATTCGTCGATCGGTGTGCGCTTGCCGTAGCCGTTTTCGGTGGCGGTGAGTACGCTGGTGCGGGCCATGTCGGTACTGGCCGTGCCATCAGGGAGGGCCGGTACATCTTGCGCGGCCACCAGCATGGCAATCACGCTTTGGCCGTCTTCAATCATCATGCCGCGCACACCACGGGCGCTGCGGCCCAAGGGGCGCACATCGTTTTCGTCAAAGCGCACGGCTTTGCCGCCGTCGCTGAACAGCATCACATCGTGCTTGCCGTCGGTCAGAGCTGCGCCAATCAGGAAGTCGTTGTCGTCCAAGTTGACCGCGATGATGCCGCCTTTGCGCGGGTTGTTGAACTCATCCAGCGAGGTCTTTTTGACCGTGCCCATGGAGGTAGCCATGAAGACGTATTGGTCGGCAGGGAAGGTGCGCGCCGTGCCTGTGAGGGGCAGCACCACGTTGATTTTTTCGCCCTCTTGTAAGGGGAACATATTGACGATGGGGCGACCGCGTGAACCGCGTGAACCTTCAGGCACTTCCCACACTTTGAGCCAATACAAGCGGCCGCGGTTGGAGAAACACAAGATGTAGTCGTGGGTGTTGCCGATGAAGAGCTGCTCAATCCAGTCGTCTTCTTTGGTGGCGGTGGCTTGCTTGCCGCGACCGCCGCGTTTTTGGGCGCGGTATTCGCTGAGCGGCTGGCTCTTGATGTAGCCGCTGTGGCTGAGCGTGACCACCATGTCGGTGGGCGTGATCAGGTCTTCGGTGGCCAAGTCTTGGGCGTTGTGCTCGATGTGGCTGCGACGCATACCCACCTTGCTTTGTCCGAATTCTTGGCGAATGGCAGACAACTCATCGCTGATGATGGTGGAGACGCGTTCGGGGCGGGCCAAGATGTCGAGCAAGTCGTCAATTTCAGCCATGACTTCTTTGTACTCGTTGACGATCTTGTCTTGCTCCAAACCAGTCAGGCGTTGCAAACGCATTTGCAAAATTTCATGGGCCTGTGTGTCGCTTAAACGGTAGAGGCCATCTGCGCCCATGCCGTACTGTTTTTCCAAGCCATCGGGGCGGTAATCGTCGGCGTTGATGACGCTGCCATCCGCTTTGGCGCGGGTGAGCATGGTGCGAACCAACTGGCTGTCCCAAGGCTTGCTCATCAATTCGGTTTTCGCCACGGGAGGGGTGGGCGCATTGCGGATGATGGCGATGAATTCATCGATATTGGCCAAGGCAACCGCCAAACCTTCCAGCACATGGCCACGTTCGCGGGCTTTGCGCAGGTTGAAGATGGTGCGGCGTGTCACCACTTCGCGGCGGTGCGACAAAAAGACGCTGATGAGGTCTTTCAAGTTGCACAAACGTGGCTGCCCGTCAATCAAGGCCACCATGTTCATGCCAAAAGTGTCTTGCAACTGCGTTTGTTTGTAGAGGTTGTTCAAAACAACTTCAGGCACCGCACCGCGCTTGAGTTCAATCACCAAGCGCATGCCGGATTTGTCAGACTCATCTTGGATGTGGCTGATGTCCTCGATTTTCTTTTCATGCACCAACTCGGCCATGCGCTCTTGCAGGGTCTTTTTATTCACCTGGTAAGGCAACTCGTCGACGATGATGGCTTGGCGCTGGCCTTTGTCGATGTCTTCAAAGTGGCATTTGGCTCGCATGACCACGCGCCCGCGCCCCGTGCGATAGCCTTCTTTCACGCCGCTGATGCCATAGATGATGCCGGCGGTGGGGAAGTCAGGCGCTGGCACGATATCCATCAGGTCATCAATGGAGGCATCGGGGTGGCGCAACATGTGCAAGCAAGCATCCACCACCTCGTTCAAGTTATGCGGCGGGATGTTGGTCGCCATACCCACCGCAATACCCGCCGAGCCATTCACCAACAAATTGGGAAATTTGGCCGGCATGACCAGCGGCTCTTTTTCGCTGCCGTCGTAGTTGGGGCCGAAATTGACAGTTTCTTTGTCCAAATCATCCAGCAGTTCGTGGGCGATTTTGGAGAGGCGGATTTCGGTGTAACGCATGGCGGCGGCGTTATCGCCGTCAACCGAGCCGAAGTTACCTTGGCCGTCCACCAGCATGTGGCGCAGCGAGAAGTCTTGCGCCATGCGAACAATCGTGTCGTAAACCGCGCTGTCGCCATGCGGATGGTATTTACCAATGACGTCACCCACGATACGCGCAGATTTTTTGTAAGGGCGGTTCCAGTCGTTGTTCAACTCGTGCATGGCGAACAAGACGCGGCGATGCACAGGCTTTAAGCCGTCACGGGCGTCGGGCAGGGCACGTCCCACAATCACGCTCATGGCGTAATCGAGGTAGCTGCGGCGCATTTCCTCTTCTAGACTGGTGGGTAGCGTTTCTTTTGCAAACTGGGTCATGGAGTCAGTCTATATACAGAGCAGGATAAACGGTCGATTTTAGGCTTAACCGTCTGTAATCTAAAGGTTTAGAATGTATGGCACAATCTAAAGCACAGGGTTATCCCGAGCTTCACCATTTTTGTTGTCTTGCCTAAATTCAGCAAACCCCCAAAGGAACATCATGAAAAACTTGAAATCTCTCGCATTTGCATTAACCCTGATGGGTTTTGCCGCTGCTACCTCAGCGCACGACGTTGGTAACTGGACCTCGTCTGCTGGTGAAGTTTGGAAAAACACCCCTGGCGAATGTTGGCGCACCGGTTTTTGGACCCCCGCCAACGCTTTGCCTGGCTGCGATGGCGCTATCACTGAAAAGCCCAAAGCCATGGTCCAGCCCGACCCAGTGTTGCCCACACCCGAAGTGAACCCTGAACCCGCTCCTACAGCCGCTCCAGCACCAGCCCCGGCGCCTGCCCCTGCGCCAGCTGCTGCTCCTGCTGCCGCTGTTTCTTCCAAAGTTACTTACGCCGCGGATGCCTTCTTTGACTTTGACAAATCTGTCATCAAGCCCGAAGGCAAAGCCAAGCTCGATGATTTGGTTGGCAAAGTCAAAGCGATCAACCTGGAAGTCATCATTGCCGTTGGTCACACCGACTCTGTAGGTTCTGATGCTTACAACCAAAAATTGTCTTTGCGTCGCTCACAAGCGGTCAAAGCTTATTTGGTCAGCAAAGGCATCGATAAAACCCGTATTTACACCGAAGGCAAGGGCGAGAAGCAGCCTGTGGCTGACAACAAGACCAAAGAAGGTCGCGCCAAAAACCGTCGCGTTGAAATCGAAGTGGTGGGTTCACGTAAGAACTGATTCCCCTGCTTTGCGCGAAACCCCGCCTCGGCGGGGTTTTTTTATGTCTGCGATTTGCCCGACAATCCGACCCATGAACACCACCAATGTAGACCCCGCAGAACTTGCCAAATTTTCAGACCTTGCCCATCGTTGGTGGGATGTCAGCAGTGAATTTCGGCCCTTGCACCAAATCAATCCCCTTCGATTGGATTGGATACAAAGCATGGTGGCTCTGAAGGACAAACATGTATTGGACGTCGGTTGTGGCGGCGGTATTTTGTCGGACGCCATGGCGCGAGTTGGCGCAAAAGTCACCGGTATTGATTTGGCCACCAAGTCACTGAAGGTGGCGCAACTTCATGCCTTGGAAACCCAGACGCCCAATGTGAGCTATCGCGAAGTCAGCGCAGAGGCTTTGGCCACTGAGCAGCCCGCTTGTTTTGATGTGGTGACTTGCATGGAAATGCTGGAACATGTGCCCGATCCCGCGTCAGTGGTGCAGGCTTGTGCCACCTTGGTCAAGCCTGGCGGTTGGGTGTTTTTCTCCACCTTGAACCGCAATCCCCAATCTTTTTTGTTTGCCATTGTGGGCGCTGAATATGTCTTGAACCTGCTGCCCAAGGGTACCCACGAATATGCGAAATTCATCCGACCCAGTGAGCTGGCGGCGTTTTGCAGGGATGCTGGTTTGCAGACGCAGGCTTCGCGCGGCTTGCAGTACAACCCACTCACTCAGCGCTATTGGCTAGATGCCAATACCCGCGTGAACTACATGCTGGCCACCCAGCGTGAAATTTGAAGCGCCCCAACAGAGTCCAGCCATGAAGCCCTTACTTCCCCAAGCTGTTCTGTTTGACTTGGATGGCACCCTGATTGACAGTGCGCCAGACCTTGGCGCTGCCGCCGACAAAATGCGCACCGACCGTGGTTTGGCTTCGCTGGACTATGCGCTGTACCGACCTATGGCAGGCTCTGGCGCTCGCGGCATGCTTGAAATTGCCTTTGACATGGGCCCAGAGCACCCAGACTATGAAGACTTCAAGGAAGAGTTTTTAAGCAACTATGAGCAAGCCATGACGGTGCGTTCGGTGATTTTCGAGGGCGTTCATGATTTGTTGGCCCAGTTGACCGAGCGTGGAATGCGCTGGGGTGTGGTCACCAACAAATCGCAGCGCTTCACCTTGCCCTTGACCGCTCAAATTCCGCTGTTTGCCTCTGCCCAAGCCATTGTGAGTGGTGACACCACGCCACACGCCAAACCACACCCCGAGCCTTTGTTTGAAGCAGCGCGTCGTATGCAGCTGCCCCCAGAGCATTGCTGGTATGTGGGTGACGACGAGCGCGATATCGTGGCCGGCAAAGCCGCTGGTATGACCACAGTGGCCGCGCATTATGGGTATTTGGGCAGCCAAGCCGAGGTTTTAAGTTGGGGGGCTGACCACATCATCCATTCCCCTTTGGCTTTGGCAGCGTTACTGGTACAGGCGTAGAATCCATCCCTCTTGGGGCTGCATTGGTTTCGACATGGGTTCGGACGCGGCGCAGGGCATGTCGAGGTTCTGTCACCTCGTTAATCAGCAGAAAAAAACTAACTGCAAACGACGAACGTTTCGCACTAGCGGCTTAAACCCGCTAGCCTTGCAACAGTTGGCCAATAGGCTGGGCAAGGGCGGTCGCAAGACTGTCCAGGCTGCAAGGTAATTCATATCGGCTGGTTTCTCACCGGGTACCTTGGTGGGGAGCGAGAAAATAGGGTGCTGGTTTGGGGTGCAGCGTGTCGCTGCGCGGCACCTTGAATGAGAAAACAAAACAGACGACTACACATGTAGAACTGTCCGAAAAAGGCTTGTGGACGGGGGTTCAAATCCCCCCAGCTCCACCATCACTCTGTTTAAAGGCCGCTAACAACATACCGTTAGCGGCTTTTTTCTTAGGT
>CALPPP020000076.1 GCA_943325485.2 Rickettsia typhi | reverse complement strand
TACAAAGGGGCTTACACCTTGGTGTCCTTGGTGGGCTTTGGCTTGATGGTGTTTGGTTTTGACCAGGTGCGTTGGGACAGCCCCATGCTTTGGTCGCCCCCTGTGTGGGCCAAGCATGGAGCGTCGTTGTTGATGCTGGTGTCTCTTGTCTTGTTGGCCTGTGCCTATGCGCCTCGCAATGCCATTAAGGCCAAGTTGCACCACCCCATGGTGTTGTCTGTCAAGGTATGGGCTTTGGCGCATTTGCTGGCGAATCCTCGGGCCGCCGATATGGTGCTGTTTGGTGCATTTTTGGTCTGGTCGGTGCTTAACTTTCGAGCTGCCCGCCAGCGTGACCGCTTGGCCGCTGCTTCTGCGCCAGTTGGGGAAGAAAGTGGGCTACCTGAGCCAGAGGTATCCAACGCTGCCACCTGGCTTGCGGTGGGCATAGGCGTGGCGCTATGGGTGTTCTTGATGTTGCGCGGCCACGCCTGGTTATTTGGGGTCAGTCCATTGGGTATGTAGGCCGCAGGCCGCACCTTGGTAAACCCTAGGCTGTTATAAATTCAGATTGACAATCTCTAGTGTCATGTTAAATTGACACTGTGGATGTCGCTTCGGCTGGTCGAAGCGGTGGTTGCCACGCCATTTGGGGGGCTCCCATGAGCATGCCAAACCGCATTGAAGCCGCGCTAGAACTGCATTTTTCCCATATTCAGGCCATGAGTGCACCACCGCGTTTGATGGCTGCCATGCGCCACGCGGTGTTCCCAGGCGGAGCGCGTATTCGCCCTCAGCTGTGTTTGGCAGTCGCCAAAGCCTGTGGCGACGATGCACCGGCGCTTTCAGACGCGGCTGCTGTGGCGATTGAGCTCATGCACTGTGCCTCCTTGGTGCACGACGATATGCCTTGCTTTGACGATGCGGACACACGTCGCGGCCAAATCACTGTCCACAAACTCTATGGCGAGCCTTTGGCCTTGCTAACAGGTGATGGTTTGATTGTCATGGCCTACCAAGTCATGGCGCGTGCCGGAAGACTTCGCCCCTCTCGTTTGGTAGACCTCATTTCCACCATCAGCGATGGTGTGGGTGCCCCAGATGGCATCGTGGCGGGACAAGCTTGGGAGTGCGAAACCAAGGTGGCACTCAGCCAATACCAACGTGCCAAAACAGGTGCTTTGTTTGTGGCAGCCACTTGCGCGGGTGCCCAGGCTGCAGGTGTTGACCCTGCACCTTGGCGTGCCTTGGGTGAAGCGCTGGGTGAGGCTTACCAAGTGGCTGATGACATCCGCGATGTCATGGGTCAAGCCGAGACCTTAGGCAAACCCGTGGGCCAAGATGCTCAGCATGGCCGTCCCAGCGCCGCTGCCGACTTAGGGCTGGCAGGTGCATTGGCGTATTTCCAAAAGTTGATGGATGCCGCGGTTAAATCTGTACCAGCCTGTGCAAACCGCCAAGCCATGCAGCATCTGGTGCGCATGGAATCCGAGCGCTTGGTGCCCCAGTCGGCTTATGAACATATTCAGCGGCATGTCGCGGTCTCCAAGCACAGAGCCAAGGCTTGACGTTGCATCTGAAGACCATGAAAAGCCTAGACCTTGCCAAAGGCGGTTTCCAGACAGCTCCAGCCCGTCCTGGTTGGCGCAGCCAGTTTGATAAATGGGTAGATGGGTGGATGACGTCGCCTGTCTTTTACCGCTGGGCGATTGGAAACCCCATGACGCGATGGGTAACCCGCCGACGTGCCGCACAGTTGTTCCAGTTGATGGCTGGCTTTGTGCATTCTCAGGTATTGCTTTCTTGTGTGCGCTTGCGCTTATTGGAAATTTTGCGTGACGGCCCTAAGACCTTGGATGAGCTGTCCAAGGAATGCCACATCGGTTCACCCGCACTGCAACGTCTGTTGCACTCTGCGGTGTCGTTGCGCTTATTGGAGATGCGCGGCGCTGACCTTTTCGGTTTAGGCGCCTTAGGCGCACCCGTGGCAGCAGACGTGGGCTTACGATTGATGATCGAGCACAACGCGGTGTTGTACGAGGACATGCGTGACACCTTGGCCTTGTTACGCGATGAAATTCAGCCGCATATGCAAGCCTATTGGCCCTATATGAACGGCGACAAACCACCCTCTTGGGAAGCCGAGAAAGTGGCACGCTATTCGGAGTTGATGGCAACCTCGCAGCGGTATGTGATCGAGGAGCTATTGGCTTCCTATGATTTTTCGCAACACCATTGTGTGATGGATGTGGGCGGCGGCCAAGGCGGTTGGATCACGGCCTTGGGTCAACAACACACCCAGCTGCAACTCATGCTGTTCGATTTGCCCCCTGTGGCTGCACTTGCGCAGGCTCGCTTTGAGGCCAACGGCTTGGGTCGCAGAGCCATTGCGCATGGCGGCAGTTTCATCAGTGACAGCTTGCCCAAGGGCGCTGACTTGGTGACCTTGGTGCGGGTGGCGCACGACCATCCTGACGCCACCGTCAAGGCCCTGCTCAAGTCCATTCACCAAGCACTGCCTGTGGGTGGCATGCTGTTGTTGGCCGAGCCTATGGCACAGGCTACTGGGGCACATTCGGTGGGAGACGCCTATTTCCATTTCTACTTGCTCGCCATGGGCAGTGGCCGTTTGCGCTCCCCAGAGGAGCTCACAAGCCTGCTGAAAGAGGCTGGTTTTGCGTCGGTGGTGAACATTGCCAACCCCATGCCTTTGCACACTCGCCTGCTGTTGGCGCAGAAAAATTAAGTGTTTACCCTAGTTGGTCAAGAAAAACGTCAATTCAAGTTGACACAATGAGTCGTCAACATAAAAATACAAAACATGAAAGCTCAAGCCATCGTTTTTGACGCCCCCAGACTGTTGTCGGTCAAGCAACTTGACTTGCGCGATCCGGGTGCGGACGACCTCGTGGTGGATGTCGCTTACAGCGGCATCAGCACAGGCACTGAGCGCTTGCTTTGGACTGGCACCATGCCACCTTTCCCAGGTTTGGCTTACCCCTTGGTCCCAGGTTATGAAACGGTAGGCGTGGTCAAACATGCGCCGCCTGCTTCTCCAGTGAAAGAGGGTGAGTGGGTGTTTGTGCCGGGTTCCTATACCTTTACGGGTGCAACCAATTTATTTGGCGGTGCAGGTGCCACCATGGTGGTGCCTCACAGCCGTGTCATACCTGTGGACCAAGGTCTCGGTGCCAACGCGATATTGTTGGCCTTGGCTGCCACCGTTTACCACGCTGTCTCCATTGGCGGTAAACGCGATCCCATCATTGCCCCCGACCTGATCGTTGGACACGGCGTCATGGGGCGTTTGCTGGCGCGTTTGGTGGTCGCTGCTGGCCTGCCAGCGCCCACGGTGTGGGAAACGAATCCGGTGCGTCAGCTCGGCGGCGAAGGCTACAAAGTTATTCACCCCGATGAAGACGGTCGCAAAGACTACCAAGCCATTTACGACGTGAGCGGTGACAGCACCTTACTCAATGGATTGATTTCCCGTTTAGCCCACGGTGGCGAAGTGGTGTTGGCTGGTTTTTACACACAAGATTTGTCTTTTGCCTACACACCGGCTTTCATAAGGGAGGCGCAAATTCGTGTCGCCACCGAATGGAAAAAACCAGACCTGCTGGCTGTTAACGAATTGATCCACAACGGACGCTTGTCCTTGGATGGCTTGCTGACCCACACCCAAACGCCTGATAAAGCGCTAGACGCGTATGAAGTCGCCTTTGGCGACCCCCACTGTTTGAAGATGGTCATGGACTGGAGAAATTGATGAGTACTGCCAACGAAAAACCTGTTCAATTTGTAGATCGCTTGCGCCAAGAGGCGTTTGTGGAGCCTGATGCGGTTCACACCGGCGAGGTCACCAAAGAAACCCAAATCATTGCCATTTATGGCAAGGGCGGCATTGGCAAAAGTTTCACGCTGGCCAACCTCAGTTACATGATGGCCCAGCAAGGTAAAAAAGTGTTGCTCATTGGCTGTGACCCGAAGAGCGACACCACCAGTTTGTTGTTCGGCGGCAAGGCCTGTCCCACCATCATCGAAACATCTTCCAAGAAAAAACTCGCTGGCGAAGAAGTCAAGATTGGCGACGTGTGTTTCATTCGAGACGGTGTTTACGCCATGGAACTCGGTGGTCCCGAGGTCGGTCGCGGCTGCGGTGGGCGCGGCATCATCCACGGTTTTGAAACCCTGGAAAAACTCGGTTTTCATGAGTGGGGCTTTGACTTTGTCTTGCTCGATTTCCTTGGCGACGTGGTCTGCGGTGGCTTTGGTCTGCCCATTGCCCGCGATATGTGCCAAAAAGTGATCGTCGTCGCCTCCAACGACTTGCAGTCGCTGTATGTGGCCAACAACGTGTGCAGCGCAGTGGAGTACTTCCGCAAGCTCGGTGGCAATGTCGGCGTGGCCGGCATGGTCATCAATAAAGACGACGGCACCGGCGAAGCCCAGGCCTTTGCAACCAATGCGGGCATTCCGGTGTTGGCCGCCATTCCAGCCAATGAAGACATTCGCCGCAAAAGCGCCAGCTACGAAATCATTGGCACACCCGACAGCGCCTGGGGCCCCTTGTTTGCCGAGTTGGCACAAAACGTGGCTGACGCGCCCCCGGTGCGACCCAAGCCCCAAACACAAGACGAATTGCTCGGCCTGTTCAGCGCCGATGTCACTGGCCGCGACTTTGTCATGACGCCCGCTACCGAAGTCGATATGACAGGCAAAACCGTCATCGACCGGCCCACCCTCGAAGTGGTTTACGACGAAGTGTGAATCCCATGAGCGACATCATTCCCATCACTCCTTTGCCCAATGCCGCTGCCACCAGCGCTGATGGTTTGGGTTGTCATGCGGGTAAAGACCAAATGCTGGACGCGGCGGCCAAAGCGGGCAAGAGCGAAGTGCTGGCGCAGTACGCCGCCGACTATCCCAAGGGTCCCCACGACCAGCCGCAAAGCATGTGCCCCGCTTTTGGTTCCTTGCGTGTGGGCTTGCGTATGCGTCGCACCGCTACCATCTTGAGCGGCTCGGCCTGCTGCGTGTACGGTCTCACCTTCACCTCGCATTTCTATGGTGCTCGCCGTACCGTGGGCTATGTGCCCTTCAATTCCGAGACCTTGGTGACCGGTAAATTGTTCGAGGACATTCGTGAGGCGGTTTACGCCCAAGCGGACCCTGAGAAGCTTGACTGCATCGTCATCATCAACCTGTGTGTGCCCACTGCCAGCGGTGTGCCGCTTCAGTTGTTGCCCAAAGAAATCAACGGTGTGCGCATCATTGGCATCGATGTGCCAGGGTTTGGTGTGCCCACCCATGCCGAGGCCAAAGATGTGCTGGCCGGTGCCATGTTGCACTATGCTCGCCAAGAAGCCATGGCTGGCCCCGTGGCTGCACCCCGGCAAGCGCGAAGTGTCAAGCCCACCATCACCTTGCTGGGTGAGATGTTCCCCGCAGACCCCATGATCATTGCGCAAATGATTGCGCCCATGGATTTGGCAGTCGGCACCGTTGCCCCCACCCGCGAGTGGCGCGAACTCTATGCCGCCTTGGACTGCAAAGCGGTGGCAGCGATCCATCCTTTCTATACCGCCAGCATTCGCGAATTCCAAGCGGCAGGCCGCCCCATCGTGGGTTCTGCCCCCGTGGGCGTCGAGGGCACCCACGATTGGTTGGGTTCTATCGGTGCGGCTTGTGGCGTCAGCCAAGACAAAATCGACGCGGCCCGAAACCAGACCTTGGGTGCCATGCGCGGTGTGTTGGCTTCGCAAAAAATCAATGGCCGTATCACCCTCAGTGGCTATGAAGGCTCCGAGCTGTTGGTGGCGCGTTTGTTGATCGAGTGCGGCGCTGACCTGCGCTATGTGGGCAGTGCCTGTCCTGCCACGCCTTGGAACCAACACGATGCCGACTGGTTGAAGTCCAAAGGTGTGCATGTGCAGTTCCGTGCTTCCCTAGAACAAGACTTGGCTGCCATGCACGAGTTCAAACCTCAATTGGCCATTGGCACCACCCCCGTGGTGCAAGCTGCCAAAGAGCTGTGCATTCCCTCGCTGTATTTCACCAACCTCATCTCTGCCCGTCCCTTGATGGGTGTGGCCGGTGCAGGCTCGCTCATTCAAGTGGTGAATGCTGCCATCGGCAACCAAGCCCGCTTCGATGAAATGAAAGCGTTTTTTGGCACAGTGGGCCAAGGCGACGAAGCAGGTGTGTGGGAAAACGTTCCCGTCATGCACCCTGACTTCAAAAAAGAAGTACGTCGCCAGTTCGAGAAGAAGCAGAAAAAACGCAAAGCCGAGGAGATGGGCTGATGTTTGTACTCGACCATGATCGTGCAGGCGGCTATTGGGGTGCGGTGTATGTGTTCACCGCCATCAAGGGTTTG
>CALPPP020000075.1 GCA_943325485.2 Rickettsia typhi | reverse complement strand
GCAAGATTGAAGGTGACCGCGGTGCGCGTATGCACTTGGATGAAGGCAGCTTCTCACTGGAAAAACTGGTGAAGAAGACCTACAAGCATATTGTGTGGTTGGGTTTTTCTATTTGGACAGGGTTCACTTTCGTCGGGTATTTCACGCCTATACATAGCCTTGGCATGGAGTTTCTACAGACACGCATGGGCTCATGGGAAGTGTTTTGGGTGTTCTTCTATGGCTTTGCCACCTATGGCAACGCGGGCTTCATGCGTGAGCAGGTGTGCAAATACATGTGCCCCTATGCGCGGTTTCAAAGCGCCATGTTTGACCACGACACCTTGATCGTCACCTATGACAGCGAACGGGGTGAGCCTCGTGGCTCACGTTCACGCCAAGTCGCATTGAATCAATCAGGCCTGGGTTCCTGCGTGGATTGCAGTTTGTGTGTGCAGGTCTGTCCTACGGGTATCGATATACGCCAAGGTTTGCAGTACGAATGCATTGGTTGCGGTGCCTGTGCCGATGTGTGCGATGGTGTGATGGACAAAATGGGCTACGACAAAGGCTTGGTGCGCTACACCACCCAAAATGCTTTGGTGAACCACTGGGATACCGCAGCCATGCTCAAGCGGGTATTTCGTCCTCGGGTGTTGGTTTACACAGCAATTTTGTGGACCTTGATTTTTGCTTTGGGTATCAGCCTGTGGCTGCGCACACCCATGAAGGTGGATGTGCTGCGTGACCGTGGCACCTTGGCGCGGATCACACCTGATGGCAATTTGGAAAATGTCTTCAGACTGCAAATCATGAATGCCACCGAGATGACTCAACGCATGTTGATACAGGTACGCGGCGTTCCTGGCTTGGCGCTGACCGCTGGTGCCCATGTCGAGGTGTTGCCTGCCCAATCGCGCTGGGCGGTGGTAGATGTTTCCTTGCCCTACGCCGCACTACCGCCAGGCTCCCACAAAATTTGGTTCGATGTCAGCAACGCCGATGGCAGCATCGATATCACCGAAGCCTCGGTCTTCGTCGTTCCTCGTTAAGCACTTGAAAGGAAAAACCATGACAAACCACAACACCCAAGCCCCTTGGTGGTCTTATGGCCATGTGTGGTTGGTACTGTCCGGTCCGCTCTTGGTGGTATTGGCCAGCATTATTTCTGCGTTTGTGGCATTTCAAGGCAATGACACCGTGATGCAGGGCAGGGACGAGAGCGAGATCGCTGCTTTGCGTGCCATGCAAGCCGACAGAGACCGCAGTTTGGCACCTGCTGTCCAAGCGCGTAACCATGCTGCAACGCCTGCCGGCACCACGCTAAAAAAACTGCCCTGATGCTTAATCGCAGTTCGCTGCGTTGACGATCAGTTTGAGGGCGTCAGGGTCCCTTATGTGCAGGTTTTTCTGTTTCACTTCCACGATGCCGTCTTCCATGAATTTGGAGAACGTACGACTGACCGTTTCAAGCTTCAAGCCCAAATAGCTGCCAATTTCTTCACGGGTCATGCGCAGCACCAGTTCCGATTGCGAAAACCCTCTCGCATGCAGTCGCTGTGTGAGGTTAAGCAAAAAGGCCGCTACGCGCTCCTCGGCTCGCATACTGCCCAAGAGCAACATCACGCCATGATCTCGAACAATTTCTCGGCTCATGATCTTGTGCACATGGTGTTGCAGTGCGTTGATTTCGCGTGACAGTTCTTCGATACGGTCAAAAGGCATGATGCATACCTCGGCGTCTTCCAGGGACACCGCATCACAGGTGTGGCGGTCGCTCACGATGCCGTCCAACCCCATGATTTCGCCAGCCATCTGAAAACCCGTGACTTGTTCTCGACCATCGGTGCTGCTCACGCTGGTTTTGAAGAACCCTGTGCGGATGGCGTAGAGCGAGTGAAAACTGTCACCGTTTCTGAACAACTGTTCTCCACGTTTGACACGTTTTCGTTTTTGAATGATGGTTTCTATACGGTCTAGGTCGTTGACGCTTAAGTCGACCGGCATACACAACTCGCGCAAATTGCAGTTGGAGCATGCGGTTTTGATAGTTTCAGCATCCATAACTTCTGATCATTTCTCTGAGTTTGCGTTGAATCTGGGTTTTCTTGATTCAGCGCAAATCGTACAAAGGGAACTTGAGTCATATTATGGACTCTTGTCAGTATGAATCCATGACTATTTCTACCGAGCTGCTCCAACGTTTTGATGTCCCAGGTCCGAGATACACCTCGTATCCCACGGCTGATCGTTTTGTGGAAGCTTTTGGCGAAAGTCAGTACGTGGATGCGCTGCGCCAACGCGGGCACAGCGCCAGAAGCCATGCTTTCCCACTTTCAGTGTATGTACACATCCCCTTTTGTGCATCTTTGTGCTACTACTGTGCTTGCAACAAGATCATCACTCATCAATATTCCAAAGCCATCAGTTACCTAGAGTCACTTCGCCAAGAGGTTTCCTTGCTGTCACCTTACTTGGGTGAGGGCAATAAAGTGTCTCAACTTCATTTGGGTGGCGGTACACCAACCTTTTTGCGTGACCCAGAACTGAAGTCCCTGATGAAGATGTTGAGCGAAACCTTCAGCTGGCAAGCTGGGGGCGAGTATTCGATTGAAGTTGACCCACGAACGGTTGACGGTCATCGCTTGGGAATGTTGAAAGAGTTGGGGTTTAACCGCTTGAGCTTAGGTGTACAGGATTTTGACCCGGTGGTGCAAAAAGCCGTACACCGTGAGCAATCATTCGAGCAAGTTCAAACCTTGATGCAGCACGCCGCAGCCTTGGGCTTTAGTTCGCTCAACCTCGATTTGATTTATGGCCTGCCCATGCAAACACTGCCGTCTTGGGCGCAAACCATGAAAAGCATTGTGCAACTGCGCCCTGAACGCATTGCTTTGTATGCCTATGCGCATTTGCCCGCTCGCTTTAAACCGCAAAGGCATATCTTGGCGGACGATATTCCTACTGCTGGAATGAAAACCGATATGTTGACCATGGCGTTGGAGCAACTTCAAGCGGCAGGCTATATCTATATAGGCATGGACCACTTTGCATTGCCTGAAGATGCATTGGCCATTGCCAAGCGGCAGGGGCGTTTACACCGAAACTTTCAAGGCTACACCACCCAACCTGATTGCGACTTGATTGGTTTGGGTGTGTCCTCTATTGGCAATATTGGAGCAAGCTACCAACAAAATGTGAAGGTCATGGCTGACTACCAAGACATCTTGGCGCAAGGACGTTTGCCGGTGGAAAGAGGCATTGCATTAACCCGCGACGATTTGCTGCGACGCCATGTGATCATGGCCATCATGTGTCAAGGTTATGTGAGTTATGAGTCGGTCGAACTGTCTTACTTGATCCATTTCAAGCAGTATTTTCGGGCTGAACTTGAACTGTTGGTGGACATCCAAGAGCAGGGTTTGGTGAAGATGAATGGTGGCAGCTTAGAGGTGACGGCGGATGGATGGTTTGTGGTCCGCGCAATCGCCATGGTGTTTGACCGCTATCTACAGCACGACCAACACCGAACACGCTTTTCTAAAATCATCTGATGAACGTATCTTTGCTGGCAACGGCCGCTGTCATGGGCTTGGTTGGTGGACCTCATTGCTTGGCCATGTGTGGGGCTGCTTGTGTGGGCGTCTCGCGTTGGTCGTCCAATCGATCCTGGATGCCGCTTTTTTTGTTTCAACTTGGGCGACTCATTGGCTATGCGGTCTTGGGTGCGGTTGCTGCCGCCTCTATGCAAGCCCTCGGTTGGATGACAGTACACAGCGCAGCGCTTCGCCCTGTTTGGAGCATGGTGCATATCGCGGCTGTGTTGATTGGTTTGATGTTGTTCTTGCGTGGCGAGCAACCCTTGTGGCTGAGTAACGCGGCTGCAGGTATTTGGCACAAGCTTTCTTCTCCTGAACAACGCCAAGCTTTGCATCTGCACCCACTGGGCCCTTTTTTGTTGGGGTTGGTGTGGGCGTTCTTACCCTGCGGCTTGCTGTACTCCGCCTTGTTGGTGGCATTGCTGAGTGCCTCCCCTTGGGAGGGGGCGGCTGTGATGTCTTGCTTCGCGGTGGGCGGCGCCTTCATGCTGATGCTGGCACCTTGGCTTTGGTCGCGGCTTGAGGGCGTGAATATCACTAAGTTGAATGTCTCCCACGCTGGGGTTCGCTTGGCTGGCTTGGCATTGGCTGTGAGTTCTGGGTGGGCCCTGTGGATGGGCTTGGTAGAGCAGCAAGCGCCTTGGTGCAACGTGATTACCTAGCTGCTTCGTCATTGCGAGCGCCTTCGTGTCATTGCGAGCGCCCTGGTGTCATTGCGAGCGAAGCGAAGCAAACCCCGTCATTGCGCAAATCACGTCATTGCGAGCGCAGCGAAGCAATCTCTAGACTGCTTCGTCGCTTCGCTCCTCGCAGTGACGAGAGATGCGCAGTGACGAGATTTGCGAAGTGACAAACCATTGATGCATATCAAGGACAAACTTCCATTGCAGTCCTAAGCTCTTTGCCATGAAACATACCCTGTCGGTATGTCATTTATCTAAGAGGAAACAATATGTTTACACGTATCATGTTGGCCACAGACGGCTCAAAGTTATCGCAAAAAGCAGTGAAAAGTGCGATCGATCTGGCATCCCAATTCAATGCTGAATTGGTGGCTGTGAAGGTCATTCCCCGCTATGTTCAAACTTACTTTGAGGGTTCTTTCACAGTGGCAGATATCGACGTCAAAAGCATCGAAGCGCAATGGGCTGCAGGTGCACAAGTGGTGTTGGACAAAATAGCCACAAGCGCTACGGCCAAAGGTGTGAGCGTCAAAACATCGGTCATCAAGTCAGACGATATTTCGGATGGTTTGGTTAAAGCGGCCAACAAAATGAAGGTAGATTTGATTGTGATGGCCTCGCACGGCCGCAAGGGCGTCAAACGTTTGTTGTTGGGCAGCGAAACCCAAAATGTGCTGACGCACTCAGAAGTACCGGTGTTGGTGCTGCGTTAACCGTGCAAACCGCGGTAGAGCATATAGCTGGCTAAAAGAAACAACAGCAATGCAAATCCGCGCTTGAGTTTGAGCACAGGCATGGTGTGCGCCATGCGTGCGCCTATAGGGGCCGTCACCATGGTGCACAGTCCAATGACCACCAAGCCCGGCAACCAGATGTAGCCAAAACTCCAATCGACGTTGTGGGGCGCATCCCAACCGCTCACCACATAGCCCAATGCATTGGCCAAGGCCACGGGAAAGCCAATCGCCGCACTGGTGGCCACTGCATTGCGCAAGGGGACATTGCACCAAGTCATGAAGGGGATGCTGACAAATGCACCACCTGCGCCTACCAAGCCTGACAAGGTACCAATGACTGTTCCTACGACAGTTTGACCAAGCGGTCCCGGCATTTGCCGAGAAGGCTTGGGCTTTTTATCCAACACCATTTGGGTGGCTGAAAACGCGGTAAAGCCTGCAAAGAACAAGGCAAGCACAGAGCCTCTCAAAACCGCAAACAACCACAGGCTTGACAAGGCACTGCCGAGCAATATGCCAGGCGCTAAGCCTTTGACCAAGTCCCAACGCACCGCCCCCAGCTTGTGGTGCGCGCGGGTACTTGCAAGTGAGGTCACCACAATGGTGGACATGCCCGTGGCAATGGCCATCTTGACCGCCGAGTCGGGGTCAACGCCTTGGGTGCTGAGTAAAAAAGTGATGAAAGGAATCATCATGAGGGCTCCACCCACACCCAGCAAACCGGCTAAAAACCCCGCTACCGTGCCCAAGAGCACCAAGGCCACGAGCACATCCGCAAATGACAGGTGCATCAGGCCAAACCGAGCTTTTGGGCCATGCCTATGCGTTGAAGTTTGCCGGTTGCGCCTTTGGGTATTTCATCGAGCAACAAAATTTTGCGAGGCACCTTGAAGTCAGCCACACGGGTGGCGACATAGTCGCGCAGTTCTTTTTCAGTGGCTATTTGCCCATCACGCAGCACCACTGCGGCACCCACTTCTTCGCCCAATTTCTCATGGGGAATGCCAAAGCACACCACCTGACCCACAGCGGGGTGGTCCATCAGAATTTCATCGATTTCACGTGGGCTGATTTTTTCTCCGCCACGGTTGATGATTTCTTTCAAGCGCCCCGTGATGCTGATGTAGCCCTCGCTGTCCATCACGCCTTGGTCGCCCGTGCGAAACCAACCGTTGGTGAAGTTTTCCGCATTGGCTTTGTCGTTGTTTTCATAGCCAGGGGTGACGTTGGGGCCGCGAATCACAATCTCGCCAGTGCTTCCAGTCGCCAGCAGTTGGCCTTCGGTGTCCATGATGGCCACTTCGGGACCGGCTGCCAAACCCACGGTGCCCGGTTTGCGTTTGCCAGGCGGCAAGGGGTTGCAGGCCATTTGGTGGGCCGCCTCGGTCATGCCAT
>CALPPP020000074.1 GCA_943325485.2 Rickettsia typhi | reverse complement strand
CGCTGCAAGGTGGGCAAATCGATCACGCCTGCCGCACGTAACTGGCCCACGTCGTCGGTTTTCAGCTCATTCATCTTGGCGCAGGTGCGTTGGATGATGCGGCTGATACCAGACTCACCCACAAACATATGGTGCGCCTCTTCGGTCAGCATGAATTTGGTGGTGCGCGCCAGTGGGTCGAAACTGCTTTCCGCCAAAGCGCAAAGTTGGAACTTGCCGTCGCGGTCGGTGAAATAGGTAAACATGAAGAAGCTCAGCCAATCGGGCGTTTGCTCGTTGAAGGCTTGCAAGATGCGCGGGTTGTCTTCTTGGCCGCTGCGGCGCTCTAAAAGCGCTTCAGCTTCTTCGCGGCCATCGCGGCCAAAATGTTTGTGCAGCAAATACACCATGGCCCACAGGTGGCGGCCTTCTTCCACATTGATCTGAAACAAATTGCGCAAGTCGTACATGCTAGGGGCGGTCAGGCCCAAGTGGCGCTGTTGCTCCACCGATGCTGGCTCGGTGTCACCTTGCGTCACGATGATGCGGCGCAAATTCGCGCGGTGCTCGCCAGGCACGTCTTGCCATGCGGCCTCGCCTTTGTGGTCGCCGAAATGGATTTTGCGCTCGGCCTCGCCTTGGTTCAAAAAGATGCCCCAGCGGTAGTCACGCATCTTCACATGGCCAAACTGCGCCCAACCCTGTGGGTCAACGCTGACGGCGGTGCGCAAATACACCTCGCTGTCGGTGCTGCCTTCGGGGCCCATGTCGTCCCACCAGTTGATGAAGTTGGGCTGCCACTGCTCCAAGGCACGTTGCAATGTGCGGTCGCCGCCGAGGTCGACGTTATTGGGGATTTTTTCGCTGTAGTTGATGGCTGACATGTTGTTTCCTGATGAGATGGAGGAAATTAATTGGGATCTGACCCCAATTAAATGCGGTTGAAATCGAAAGCGGCTTTTTCGCCTTTGCCGTAAACCTTGAGGGCACCTTTGTCGCCTACGGCGTTGGGGCGGTTGAAGATCCAGTTTTGCCAAGCCGACAAGCGGCCAAAAATACGGGTCTCCATGGATTCCTTTTGGCTGAAGCGCAAATTCGCTTCCAAGCCGGTGAGCGAGTCGGGCGACATGGCGGCACGCTCTTCGATGGCGATACGCAACTCGTCCGCCCAGTCAATATCATCGGGCGCAGCAGTGACCAGTCCCAAAGCCAGCGCTTGGTCTGCGTCCAAGGCTTGACCCAAAGCAGCACGCACGGCTTCGAGTGGCGCGGTTTCTTCATAGAAGCGACGTTGCAAACGTGACTGGTGGTTCACCATGGGGAAGAAACCCATGTTCAATTCATTCAACACCATGCGAGGCGCTGTGTCTGGCGCATCGGGCAGGGCCAGCATGTAAGCGCGGTCAGCGCACAGCGCCAATTCGGCCAAAGTGCCCGCAAAGCACGAACCCTCGTCGATCAGCGCAAACATCGAGCGTGAAGACACATCCAAGCGCGCCAAGGTGCGGCGCAGCAATCCGATGGTTTCGTTGACCAACCAATGCGCTTGGTGTTGCAGCAGCACCGCATCCGATTGCAAAGCCCAAGCTTGGTCGCCGCTGGTCTTGAGCAGCCAAGTGCCGATGTCCAACTCATTGGTGCGCAGACACAAAATCGCATCATCCAACTCACGCGCCATTTGCAGTGGGTACCAAGCGTCGCCTGCGAGTTGAATGGCTTCTAGGCTGCTGGGAACCGCTGCTTTGGGTGCTGACACGGTGAGGGTGGCGGTGCGCTTGGCACGGTCGATCGCCACATTCACATAGGTGTAGCTCAAACTGTCAGCCGTGGTGGTTTTGTGCAAGGGCTTGAGTTCCACGCCCTGACCTTGGGCCGCCATGCCCGCCCGTTGGCTGTGAGCAGGCAAGTCGTGTGCATGCTTGGCCACCACTTGGTCAAACTGCGCAGGCTTGGCGATGGCGTCGACCAAGCGCCAATCGACGGCTTTTTGGCCACGCACACCTTCCACGCTGGTGCAAAACATATCGGCATGGTCATGGCGCACATGGCGCTTGTCGGTGATGCGGGTCAAACCACCCGTGCCAGGCAACACGCCCAATAAAGGCACTTCAGGCAGCGACACGCTGCTGGAGCGGTCATCCACTAAGACAATCTCGTCACAGGCCAGCGCCAATTCGTAGCCACCACCTGCACACGCACCGTTGACCGCTGCGACGAATTTCAAGCCACTGTGGCGGCTGCTGTCTTCGATGCCATTGCGTGTTTCATTGGTGAATTTACAAAAATTTACCTTCCACGCATGGGTGGACAAGCCCAACATGAAGATGTTGGCGCCAGAGCAAAAAATGCGGTCCTTCAAACTCGTGACCACCACAGACTTGACTTCGGGATGTTCAAAACGCACCCTTTGCAAGGCGTCGTGTAATTCAATGTCAACGCCCAAGTCATAGGAATTGAGCTTGAGCTTGTAGCCGGGCAAGATGCCGCCGTCTTCTTGGATGTCCAGTGACAAGGTGGCGACCTCGCCCTCCACCTTCAAAGACCAATGGCGGTATTGGCTGGGGTGGGTTTGGTAATCAACGGTGAAATCAGACATGCGGGCTCTCCTGCGAAGCCGTGCATCATCGTGCAGAAATTCTCTTAATTAATGCAATATATTGCACATTTTCACAACTGAGCCAACCAAGCTTTTTTCAGCGACTGAAAGCTTTGCTCCTCGGACTGTGCGCTGGTGTCGATATGCACATCAGCCTTGGCATAAAACGGGCTGCGGTTGCTGAGGATGCGCTGCAAATCTTGCATGGCTTCGGTGCTGGCTGCCATGGGACGGGTATCGCCTTGCGCCAAAACCCGCGCCATATGGTCTTCGGGCGTGGCTTGCAACCAGATGGTGAAGCACTGTGCCAGCAGCATGGTGAAGGTGGTGTCCTCAGACACCAAACCGCCAGGCGTCGCCAACACCACATGGGTGTGGTTCGCCAAGCTGTCTTCCAATGCGCGGCGCTCATAGCGGCGGTAAGCCTCGGGCCCATAAAGACCATGAATTTCGCTGATGCTGCAGCCGGCCAGTTGTTCGATGACGCGGCTGAGTTCGATGAAGACATAGCCCAACTCTTTGGCCAAACGCTGGCCTAGGGTGGACTTGCCCGCGCCGCGCAAACCAATCAAAGCGATGTGTTGACGCCGCAAGCTGCCAGCCGCTGGCGCTTCTTGCAGCAAGGTGACCAAGTCGCATTGCAAGGCCTTGGCCACTTGCAACAACACCAACACGGATGCGTTGCCGTTACCCGATTCCAAATTCGCCCAATGCCGCTCAGACACCTGCGCACGGGCCGATGCAGCTTTGCGCGACAGACCACGGCGAGCGCGCAGGGCTCGCACACGGTCTCCCAAGGCAATCAGAAAGGGGTGTTTGTCCTCAGACAGGGTCTTGCGCATCCATGCACTTTAATGCATCTTGGAGGCTGCTCGGCTTCAGGTGTCTTTAGACACCTTGATGGTGGGGAACTTAGAAGAAAAATCTTTGGCTTTGGCAGCAACGGCAACGGCGAGTTGTCTGGCCACAGCTTTGTAAATGCCGGTCACCTCGCCATCGGGGTCGGCCACCACGCTGGGCAGGCCGCTGTCGGCTTGCACGCGTATGGCCATACTCAAAGGCAGTGCACCCAAATACGCCATGCCTTCGGCCTTGGCCATTTTTTTGCCGCCTTCCACACCAAAGATGTGTTCGGCATGACCGCACTGGCTGCACACATGCACCGCCATGTTTTCCACGATGCCCAAAATCGGCACGCCTACTTTTTGGAACATGCGAATGCCCTTCAAGGCGTCTATCAAGGCAATGTCTTGCGGCGTGGTGACGATGACCGCACCCGTCAGCGGCACACGTTGGCTCAGCGTCAATTGAATGTCCCCCGTGCCAGGAGGCATGTCGACGATGAGGTAATCCAAGTCCCGCCAGTTGGTTTGGCGTAGCAACTGCTCCAAGGCTTGCGTGGCCATGGGACCGCGCCACACCATGGCTTGGTCTTGCGCTACCAAAAAACCTATCGACATCACCTGCACACCGTGGGCTTCGAGTGGTTGCATGGTTTTACCGTCCGCGCTTTCGGGTCTGCCCGACAAGCCCATCATCATGGGCTGGCTGGGACCGTAAATATCGGCATCCAGCAAGCCCACACTCGCACCTTCGGCGGCCAAGGCCAGCGCCAAGTTGGCGGCGGTGGTGGATTTGCCGACGCCGCCTTTGCCCGAGGCCACCGCGATGATGTTTTTCACCTGCGGCAACAGCGCCACGCCGGGCTGCGCCGCATGGGCAATGACTTTACTTGTGACTTTGGCTTTCACCGAGGTCACGCCGGGCACCTGGCCCACCACATGTTGCAACTGCTGCTCGAACGCCGTCCACAGGCTTTTGGCGGGGTAGCCCAGTTCCACCTCAAAACTGACATCGCCACCTTTGATTTGCAGGTTTTTGACCGATTTGCTGCTAACAAAGTCTTGGCCAGTGAGAGGGTCGACCACGGTTTTCAACGCGTTGCTGACGTCTTGTTCGCTCAGGGCCATGTGTACTCCAGTGTGTCTGTTGGGCAAAAGGTGGCTAGTCTAACGAGACCACAGCGTCATTGCGAGGAGCTGTCATTCCGAAGGGCAAAGCCCTGAGGCAATCTGTAGGCCAAGACTTGTGACAAAGACACGAAATTGTTGATACATGTTGATACCTATTGCAAATCCGAATAAACTCCTGCTGGGCTTAGGGAGCATTTCAATGACAGCCATCGTGTCCGTCGATCAGACAATTCAAGAATGGGGTAACGGCCTCGCAGTTCGCATCACCGCTAAGGTGGCAAAAGCCGCTCACTTCACCCGCGGGCAACCCATCAAAGTGGAGGTGGTTGAAGGTGGTGTTTTTTTGCGTACCGCAGGAAAACCTAAATTAACACTCGCGCAAAAGCTCAAGGCTTTTGACCCCGCAGTCCATGGCGGTGAAGTCATGGCAACTGGGCGCGTGGGCCCTGAAGTGTTCTGATGGCTTCCGTCTCCAAGCACTGGGTGCCTGATCGTCGGGACATGATCTGGGTCAACTTCAATCCCCAAGTCGGCTCTGAGATGAAAGACGAACACCCCATGCTGGTGTTGTCTCCCAAGGCCTTCAATGAACGCACCCAGTTAGTCATTGGCCTGCCCATGACCCACGCCCAAAGCAATGAAACCAACCCCTTTGCTGTCAAGTTCACAGCAGCCAAAGGTGAGGTTTGCTATGTGCTGACCCATCAGCCCAAATCATTCGCTTGGCGTCAACGGGGCGCACGTCCCCATGCTTGGAAACAAGTACCACCTGAAGTGTTCGAGGCGGCTTGCGAAGAACTCAATGCCATCATCGCTATCAGCGCCACCTAAAATCAGCCTCCCTCTTTGTATTGACCGTCTCATGACCCAGCGCCGCTTATTTGTCACCACCGCCCTGCCCTATGCCAATGGCAACTTCCACATCGGGCACATGATGGAGTACATCCAGGCCGATATTTGGGTGCGCTACCAGCGCATGCAGGGCCACGCGGTCAACTTTGTTTGCGCTGACGACACCCACGGTGCGCCCATCATGATCGCCGCCGAAAAAGCCGGTCTCACACCGCAGCAGTTTGTCGCCAACATCGCCGCGGGCCGGCAACAGTACCTAGATGGCTTTCACATCGGCTTTGACAACTGGCACAGCACTGATGCGCCTGAGAACCACGCTTTGGCGCAACAAATTTACCGCGACCTGCGCGACCTGCCCGAGACACAAGGCGGCACGCTGATCGAGCGCAAAACCATCGAGCAGTTTTTCGACCCCGAGAAAAACATGTTCTTGCCCGACCGCTTCATCAAGGGCGAGTGCCCCAAGTGCGGCGCCAAAGACCAGTACGGCGACAACTGCGAAAGCTGCGGCGCGGTCTACGCCCCCACCGATTTGAAAAACCCGTACTCGGCCTTGTCGGGTGCCACGCCGGTGTTGAAACACGCCGAGCATTTTTTCTTTAAGTTGTCCGATCCGCGCTGCGTGGAATTTTTACAAGACTGGACCCAAAACGGCCAACACCTGCAGCCCGAAGTGGCCAATAAGGTGAAAGAGTGGTTCAGCGTGCGCACCAACCCAGACGGTTCCACCAGCGAGGGTTTGGGTGACTGGGACATCAGCCGTGACGCGCCCTACTTTGGCATCGAAATTCCCGACGCGCCGGGCAAGTACTTTTATGTGTGGCTGGACGCCCCCATTGGTTACTTGGCGTCGCTGAAAAACTGGTTCGACCAAGGCGGCCCCAAGGCGCAGCATGGGGAGACCCGCAGCTTTGACGAATACATGGCGGCCGTTGACACGGAGCAGTACCACTTCATTGGCAAAGACATCGTCACCTTTCACACGCTGTTTTGGCCGGCCATTTTGAAGTTCAGCGGCCGCAAAGTG
>CALPPP020000073.1 GCA_943325485.2 Rickettsia typhi | reverse complement strand
TATTCGCTTCCTCAGCCAATTCCGTTAAGCAGACCAAGGTAGACACATGCAATTTCCTGAATCTTGGTTGCGAGAATTTTGTAACCCACCCTTAAGCACACAGCAACTCGCTGACACCTTGACCATGGCAGGTCTTGAGGTGGAAGAGATGCGTAGCGTTGCGCCTGCCTTCTCTAAGGTGGTGGTAGGCCACATCGTTGCTGCTGAACAGCATCCCAATGCCGATCGTTTGCGTATTTGCCAAGTGGATGTGGGACAAGCTGAGCCACTTTCCATTGTTTGTGGTGCGCCGAATGCCCGTGTCGGTATCAAAGTGCCTTGTGCACTGGTGGGTGCAGAGTTACCACCCGGCGAAGATGGTAAGCCGTTTCTCATCAAACTGGGTAAATTGCGCGGCGTGGAAAGTCAAGGCATGTTGTGTTCTTCCCGCGAACTTCATCTTTCGCAAGAACACGAGGGCTTGTTGGAGCTCTCGCCTGAAGCGAGGCTGGGTCAAAGCATCCGTGACCATTTGCAGTTGGATGACACCTTGTTCACCCTCAAGCTCACACCCAATTTGGCGCATTGCTTGAGTGTGTACGGCATTGCGCGTGAACTGTCGGCGTTGACTGGGGCGCCTTTGTTACAGCCCGAATTCCCGGCCGTTCATGTCGATATTCAAGATGTCTTGCCTGTGAGTGTTGAAGCAACTGATTTATGCGGCCGATTCAGTGGCCGTGTTTTGAAACACGTCAACCCCAAAGCGGCGACGCCTGCCTGGATGGTTGAGCGCTTGTCGCGTTGTGGCCAGCGCAGCGTGAGTGCTTTGGTGGATATTTCCAACTATGTGATGTTCGAGTTGGGACGCCCTTCGCACATCTTTGATCTCGACAAAATAAATGATGGCTTGGTCGTGCGTTGGGGCAAAGCAGGGGAAACACTCAAGCTTTTAAATGGCAACACGGTAGAACTCGATGACAAGGTCGGCGTGATTGCAGATGCTTCACAAGTGGAGTCGCTTGCAGGCATTATGGGTGGTGATGCCACTGCGGTCTCTGATGACACGCAACATATTTACATCGAAGCTGCCTTTTGGTGGCCGCAAGCGGTCGCTGGACGATCGAGGCGGTTCAATTTTTCGACCGATGCCGGACACCGTTTTGAGCGTGGCGTCGACCCAGAACATACGGTTGAGCATATTGAACGCATTAGCCGTTTGGTACTGGATATTTGTGGCACACCGCAAAGCCAAGTCGGACAAATGGACGATCATCAACTCCATCTGCCTGTTCGCAAGCCTGTTGCCATGCGTGTGGCCAGAGCCAATAAAGTCTTGGGTGTCGACCTGTCCCAACAGCGCATGGCCGATGCCTTAAGAGGTTTGGGCCTTGCGGTGAGCGAAGCCCAAGGCGTTATCACTGTGACGCCACCTAGCTTCAGGTTTGACATCACGATTGAGGAAGACCTGATTGAAGAAGTCGCCCGTATGGTGGGCTTTGATCAACTGCCGTCTACGGCCCCGCTTGCCCCCATCACGCCGCATCTCATCCCAGAGCACCTGAGACACCCTTTTGCCGTGCGTCGAAGTCTTGCCGCATTGGGTTACCAAGAAACCATCAACTTCAGTTTCGTTGATGCCCAGTGGGAAAAAGATTTGGCAGGCAATGGCGACCCTGTTCAACTGCTCAACCCGATTGCCAGCCATATGAGCGTGATGCGTTCTAGCCTCATGGGTTCCTTGCTGCAGGTGGTCAAATTCAATGCGGATCGCAAAGCCTCTCGTGTGCGGGTTTTTGAAGTAGGTCGTGTGTTTCACAAAAGCCCGGACACCGAGGATTCTTTGCAATCGGTCAAAGGTTTAGACCAACCCATGATGGTCGCTGGCATGGCTTGGGGGCCTGTCAATGAATTAGCTTGGAACGGCGAGAAAAAAAATGCTGATTTCTTTGATGTCAAAGCCGATGTCGAGGCATTGTTTTCGCCGCACCGTGTTCAATTCGAGGCTGCTGAACATCCCGCACTTCACCCTGGCCGCTGTGCCCGTATTTCTTCTGATGGCAAGGCCGTGGGCTGGATAGGCGAGCTCCACCCCAAGTGGCGTCAGCAATGGGACTTGTCCTATGCACCCGTGGTCTTTGAGTTGCAGCTAGATGCTTTGTTAAAGCGCAAAGTGCCTGTGGCAATGGCTGTGCCCAAGTTGCAAGCGGTGGAAAGAGACATTGCGGTGGTGGTGAAAGAAGAGATCAGCCACCAAGCCTTGATGAACTGTATTCACTGCGCAACTACGCAAGGCTTGCTGCAAGATGCGGTGCTGTTTGATGTTTACCGTCCCGCTAAAGAAGGTGGTAATGTCGCAGTCGGGGAGAAAAGCTTGGCAGTGCGTCTGACCATGCAAAGCACCGATGCAACATTGACCGATGCCCAAATCGATCAAGCTGTACAAGCTGTGGTGCAACAATTGACTCAACAATTGAGCGCTCGTTTGCGTACCTGAAGGAGAAAGCAAAATGGAAATTTCTTTTGAAACCTTGGAAACGCCTGCTTTGACCAAAGCGCAATTGGCCGAACTCTTGTTCGACCAAATTGGCTTAAACAAGCGCGAGTCCAAGGACATGATCGACGCTTTTTTTGATCTGATCTCGCAAAAATTGGTTGATGGTGAAGACGTCAAAATCTCGGGTTTTGGTAATTTCCAAATTCGCACCAAAGCGGCCCGTCCTGGTCGCAATCCACGCACTGGCGAATCTATTCCCATTGAAGCCCGGCGTGTCGTTACCTTCCATGCCAGCCACAAGCTCAAAGAACATATTCAAGGCACCCCGGGGACAGATGCCGAATAAAGTACACATCTGGCCTGTCACACCTTTGGCTTGTGGCTGATCGGAGGCAAAAACCGCCGGCATATAGGTCTTATTTCTAAAGTCAAAGACTTTATTTTCGGAATATCCTGCCGATATGCTTAACTTGGGTGGTTACTTCGTGTAACCTCTGACTTCACTTTTTTAAATGACCGTACCCATGGAGACTTCTCTCCCTTCCATTCCAGCAAAGCGCTACTTCACCATCGGTGAGGTCAGCGAGTTATGTGGCGTCAAGCCCCATGTGCTGCGCTATTGGGAGCAGGAATTTACACAGTTGCGGCCCATGAAGCGTCGCGGCAATCGCCGCTATTACCAGCACCATGAAGTATTGATGATTCGACGTATTCGAGACCTCTTGTACGAGCAGGGCTTCACCATCAGCGGAGCCCGCAATAAATTGCAAGAACTGGTTCAGCAAGAACGCGATAAAAAACGTGCTGGCGAAGTGATGTTGCAAGGCTTGGACGACTTAGAAGATAACTTGTCTTTGGATGAGACCCGCACTGAGGACAATTGGCAATTGACCTCAGAAGACAACGACTCCAACAAGCTTCAATTGCTGCGTCGTGAATTATTTGAAATACGCGATTTGCTGAACTAAAAAGCCTTCTCTCAAGGCTATAATTAGTCCTCATCGGCGTGTAGCGCAGCCTGGTAGCGCACTTGCATGGGGTGCAAGGGGTCGCGAGTTCGAATCCCGCCACGCCGACCATAAGTATCAAAGGGTTAGCTCTTCATCAGAGCTAACCCTTTTGTCTTTTTAGCGTCACCTAATCAGATCTGAGCTTTGCAAAGACAATATTCATCCGCTGAATAAGCCGTATTCACTTCATCGTCTATGCAGAATAAATTTGGCTTCCTAGAATGTTTTTTTATTAAAAATGAATAAATCAATCGCCAAGCGATAGGAGGCACTATGGATTCAGTCAGGAATACTTCGGCAGAAAGGCATTTTGACGTTTCGAAAACCATAGATGATGGCGACCTCACTTCTTTTCAGAAGATGATTTATGTCCTGGCTGCATTGGCGATCATCGTAGACGGCTTTGACGGGCAAATGATTGGCTACGCAATTCCCTCCATCATGAAGGAGTGGGGAACCACCAGGGCAGCATTCTCAATAGCCGTTGCCAGTGGTCTCGCAGGTATGGCCATTGGCAGTTTGAGTGCTGGTGTCTTGGCAGATAAGTTTGGAAGAAAACCCGTATTGATCGCCAGCATCTTGTTGTTTGGTACTGCAACCATGCTGATTGGCCTGTCAACAGACGTGCAAAGTATTGCATTCATTCGATTCTTTGCAGGCTTAGGCATTGGTGCCGCTCTACCTGCTGCCACCACTTTGACAGCTGAATTTGTTCCCATGCGGTACAGAACCATGGCGGTTACAACTGCCATCGTCTGCTATCCGGCGGGTGGAATGCTTGCTGGACTCGCTGCTGCACAAATATTGCCAAACCAGGGGTGGCGTGTATTTTTTTATATCGGTGGAAGCATTGCGATTGTGTTTGCCTTAATTTTGTATTTCACATTGCATGAGTCCCCTAAATTTTTAGCACGTCAACCTTCGCGTTGGGAGGAGTTGCGTGGGTTGCTACAAAAAATGGCACACGATGTCTCACAAGTAAAACAATTCACAGATGGTGTCGTCGTGACAGCGCGACAAGGTCATATCACCGAATTGTTTCGTGCCGGCAGAGCTTTTGACACATCGTGGCTATGGCTTGCTTTTTTCATGATTCAGTTGTCGATTTACTCCGCTTACAGCTGGCTCCCAACGATGTTGGCCACTGAAGGCTTGTCGCCTGCCATGTCTGGCATGGGTTTGACGGCGTATAACTTTGGCGGTATTTTTGGTGCAATTCTTTGTGCAGCTGCTATCAATCGCTTTGGCTCACGTCGCTCCATGATTTTTTGGGCGGCAATGTCAGCAGTGACCGCTTTCGGATTGAAGCTTGTCAACATTACAGCAACGCCTGAAACCTTTTTATGGGGTCTGGGGTTTCATGGCTTGTTCGTTACTGCTTTGCAATGCGCCATGTTTGCTTTGTGTGCCCATCTATACCCGACTGAAATTCGAACGACAGGGGCAGCTACTGCCATGGCTTTTGGCAGGATTGGTGCTTTTGTAAGTGCATTTGCCGGTGCCGCAATGATCACTGCTGGCGGTTCAAACGCATATTTAAATTTGTTGGGTGGATCAATGGTGGTCACCACGCTGGGACTTGCGGTATTGCGTGGCCATATCGGACCTAAATCCTAATGCTCACTGAACAATTCAATGATTCTTTGTCTTAACCACATGTTTGCTGGTTCCCGGTTGTACTTAGCGTGCCAGAAAAGGTTGATGGCAATTTCAGGCAGCTTAAAGGGTAGGGGCGAGGTTTCTAACTGAAAAGGTCCAGCGCATTTTTGGGCGAATCGCTCGGGCACGGTGGCTATCAAGTCTGAGCTTTGCAAAATATGACCAACAGCCACAAAGTGCGGCACGTGTAGATGGATGTTACGCGCAATGCCTTTGCGGGTCATCCATTCATCCACCTCGCTGTGCCCCGTGTTGGCCGAGGTCACACCTACATGCGCAAGTGCTTTGTATTGCGCCAGGCTGATGGGGTTACGGGCTATGGGATGACCTTGACGGAACAGACACACATAACGCTGCTTGAATAAGCGACGTTGAAAAAACCCCGTAGTCAAACTCGGCAGTAAGCCTATGGCTATATCCACGTTGCCAGCGGCCATATCGTCGCTCAAGTGTCCGGTGTTAGGGCGCAGGGAGCTGATCTTGACGTGCGGGGCTTCGCTTGAGAGCATGGCCATCAGTGTGGGCATGAAATAAATCTCGCCTATGTCGGTCAAGCCCAGCGTGAAAGTTCGCTCGCTGGTAGCAGGATCAAAACTGTCGCGTTGGTTCAAGGCGTTTTGCAAGGTGCTAAGCGCATAGCCTATGGGTTCAATCAAATGCAAGGCATAAGGCGTGGGTTCCATGCCGCGCGAGGTTCGCACAAACAATTCGTCTTTTAAAAGCGCACGAAGGCGTTTGAGCGCATTGCTGACGGCGGGTTGCGACAACCCCAACTTATCGGCCGAGGTGGAAACCCGTCTGTCCATCAGCAATTGATTGAAGATAACCAGCAAATTCAGGTCTATGTCTCTGAGGTCCATGGCCTAGCCTTTATTCATGAAACAAATATAACTTATATGAGTTGACTTATTTACTTATAAATCTTGAATATCCACAATGCATATATTCTGATTTGAGCGGACATTCCATGGAACCTGTGGTGCAGCCAAACAAACTAAGGTTGAACATACACAGCGGGTATTCGTTTTTGATTGAAGGAAATTGGGCATGACACAAACCACTGTATTTCCAGCTGATCCCAAGTGGGCAGGCGAGGGCACCAGCCGCATCCCGTTTTGGGCTTACACCCGAGAAGATTTGTACAAAAAGGAGTTAGACCGCTTTTTTTACAACCACCACTGGTGCTATGTCGGCTTAGAGGCGGAAATTCCCAATCCAGGTGACTTCCGCCGCACCGTGGTCGGTGAACGCTCGGTCATCATGGTGCGCGACCCCGATGGCAGCATCAATGTGGTGGAAAAC
>CALPPP020000072.1 GCA_943325485.2 Rickettsia typhi | reverse complement strand
CAATGATTTGAATTGCGGCCTGAGACAGTACTTGGCCGTTGTCATCGGTGATTTGCCCATCCATGGCTTGAGCCAGTGCTTGCGCAGACTCGCACAGTCGTGCAAAAGCCTGCTCCGAAGGCGCCACCTGTGGCACATCAAGACCCAAAGAAATACTGCGCAAAGCGGACTGGTTGGGGTCCTCTGCCATGGCGGCACGGGCATCAAAACTCAGCACCAACACAGGCGGCAGACCTGGGGTGGAAGCAGCAATGACCATGCGACCTGGGATGACGCCAGGAACAAAGCCAATGCGTGCGGCTTGCTGCTGCACATAGCCAGGGCTCCACGCGGCTTTGCGAGAGGCAATGGTGAAACTGAGCTGGGCATCGTGCGAGGCCGCAAATTGGTCCAATTCACGTGCATGGGCGATGGCCTCGCTCATATCGGGTAGCTCGGGGGTGATACCAAAGGCATCCGCATAGGTTTGTGCTTTCACCACAAACTCTGAAAATTCAATGTCATTGAGTGGACCTTGGCGATTCGCCACCTGAATACCTGCTTGGAAAGCACTGTAAAAAAGACCCGCTTGAAGGTTTTCCCACTCACCCGTGTCCGCATTCAAACCTTCAACGATGAAGAGTTTGCTGCCCACACGGCGAACCGGCGGCAAAGCGGCCAAAGCAGCCTCGCCAGACACAGGCGTCTCCAATTCCATGCTGGCCGTCACATCAATCAAGGGGTCTAGCTGGCCGCGTTGGTTGGTTTGGGGCAGTTCGTGCGCCATGTCAGTGAAGCCATCCATCAGGCCACTGTTCAATGAAGCAGCGCCATCATGTGGCATCTGGTGGTTGGTTAAGGCGTCGAGTTCCTCTGGCGTGATGAGGGGTTCGGCTTGTTTAGGTTGGTTTTGACGAGAGGTCCAAGCGTTATAGGCCACCAAGACAACCAAGATGACGCCACCCACAATGGCTAACCACATTTGCAAACTGCTCATACGTTTGCCGCAGGCTCAACCAAGTTCACAGCCGACTCCATGTCAACTGCAACAATCCGCGAAACCCCCTGCTCTTGCATGGTCACGCCAATGAGTTGTTCGGCCATTTCCATGGCGATTTTGTTGTGAGAGATGTACAAAAACTGCGTTTCACCCGACATGCGCGTCACGAGTTTGGCGTAGCGATCGGTATTGGCGTCATCCAAAGGCGCGTCCACCTCGTCAAGCAAACAAAACGGCGCAGGGTTGAGTTGGAAAATCGCAAACACCAAGGCAATGGCTGTCAGGGCTTTTTCACCTCCGGACAGCAGATAGATGGTTTGGTTCTTCTTGCCAGGCGGCTGCGCCATGACTTGAACGCCTGAATCCAAAATTTCATCGCCCGTGATAACCAATTTGGCCGTTCCACCGCCAAACAGTTCGGGGAACATGCGACCAAAGTGCTGGTTCACCGTCTCGAAAGTATCCCCCAGCAGTTGACGCGTTTCTCCATCGATTTTGCGAATGGCGTCTTCCAGCGTGGTGATGGCTTCGTTCAGGTCAGCGGATTGGGCGTCAAGGAAAGTCTTGCGTTCGCGGGCTGTTCCCAGCTCCTCCAAAGCAGCCAAGTTCACCGCCCCCAAGGATTGGATTTCGCGTTGAAGTTGATCGATGTCATTGGACAAGCCTGCCAACTTGACCGATGCTTGTTCGATGCTGGCAGCAACTGCCAATAAGTCTGTTTGTGCGTCCTGCAACAACTGGTCGTACTGCTCAAACCCCAGACGAGCCGCTTGCGCTTTCAGTTGGGTGTCGACAATACGTTGGCGCAAGGGCTCGAGTTGATGCTCAATCTTGAGCCTTTCTTCGTTGCTGGTGCGCAAACGGTTGGTCAAGTCGTCGTATTCATTGCGTTTGCTGGCCAACAAAGTTTCGCGCTCGAGCTGCAGAGCCAATGCATCTTGTAAACCAGCACGGGCGGTGGTGTCGCTCAAGACATTCAGTTCTTCTTGCTGGCGGCTTTGTTCGTTGTTTAAGTTTTCAATTTGCTTGGCCGCCGTGTCTTGGGTTCGCTGCAACTCTTGCTGACGGGCTTGCAAACTGCGAACTTGAAATTCAGCTTCTTGGCATTGCTTATCGGTTTGCTGAAGTGTTTCACGCAAACTTTGAAATTCTTTTTCCTTGGCCAAGGATGCATCTTGCAATTGGGCATGACGCTCTTGGGTTTGCGCCAACTGCAAATCCAGCTCTTCAAATCTGGCTTGAGCCGCTTGCTGCTTTTGTTCAAGCGTAGAAGCCTGGCTTTGCAATTCACCCGCTTCTGTTGCCAACTGGCCTTGGCGCTCTCTGACCTGCTGGGCTTGTTGTTGAAGACGCAACACATCCACATTCAAAGCATGCGATTTGGCTTGGGCTTCGGAGGACTGTTGTCGCAACTGGCTGCGTTGGCTAGCGGCTTGGCTAGCAGCAGACTCGGCTCGCGCCAAATGTGATCGTGCTTCTTCAGCCATCAGCGATTGGGCACGGATTTGCTTGTCCAAGTTTTCAATTTCTTGGGCGCGAGCAAGCAAACCGGCTTGCTCTGAGTCTTGGGCATAAAAATGCACGCTGTGCAAACCCACGGCATGGCCCTGGGGAATGAACATCTGCTCGCCGGGTTGCAGTTTGTCACGCAAAGACAGAGCGGCGTCCAAATTGGGGGCGGTGTAACAACCCGTTAACCACTCTGCAAGCAAACCTTTCAAAGCAGCATCGTCTACTTTCAACTGCTCCAGCAAGGGTGCAAGTGAGCCAGATTTTTGGGATGAAGCGCTGACCGAGGGGCTGTAAAAACTCAGCTTTGCCAAAGGCACATCAGAGGCAAAAGATTTGACGGTATCGAGTTTGCTGACCTCCAGGGCTGCCAAACGTTCACGCAAAGCGGCCTCAAAGGCTTGCTCCCAGCCAGGGGTGACGTGCACCCGGCTCCACAGGGGTTTGAGGGTTTGCAAGCCATGCTTGGCCAACCAAGGCACCAAGCGCTCGTCGGTACGCAGTTTTTCTTGCAAAGCCGTCAGCGCTTGATGACGTGCTTGCAACTCAACCAATTTTGCTGACTGTTGGTTGCTGTTGTCTTGAGCAGTTTTGCGCTCCTCTTCCAAGCCAGGGGTTTGTGCTTCCAAATTTTGCAGGTCTTGCGACAGCTGTTGGGCTGCCGTTTGTGCTTGAACCAACTGGGTCTCTAATCGATCGATATGGCTGTTGTCTGGCGCGGTCAGTGCATGTTGGTCGAGCTGCAATCGGTTTTGCCGCTGCTCGAGTTGGCTCAACTGGTCTTGCAAACCCCGTTGCTCAGCGGCCAAAACTTGGATGTGTTGCTGCACTTGCGTGACCAAGGCGGCTTGGTCTTGCGACACTTTTAAAGCGTCCCGCCAGTCCTTTTCGAACGCAGGTTGTTGCTGGGCCAAGGTCTGGCGCTGTTGCTGGGTGTTTTCAAGCAGCGTTTGAGCCTGCGATTGCTCAGCTGTCAAAGCCTGGGTTTGGGCATTGGCTTGGGCAGCTTGCTCGGACCATTGCGCCATCTGTGCTTGAATTTGTTGCAAGCGCTCTTGTGCCCGTTGCCGTCCTTCCACCACGAAACGAATTTCCGCCTCAAGTCGCCCGACCTCGGCTGTCGCTTGGTACAACTGACCTTGGGCTTGGTTGACTTGCTCGCCTGAATCGTAGTGGGCTTGACGCAAGGTTTCTATCTGGCTTTCGGTGTGCCGTAACTCGGCAGTTTTGGCTTCAAGGGCATTGCTGGCTTGCTCGGTTTGCTGCTGCAACTGGGTTTGGTTGACCTCGGCTTCTGCACGTTTTAAGAACCACAACTGGTGTTGCTTGAGGGTGGAGGTGGATTGCAAATCTTTGAAGCGCTGAGCCACCTCGGCTTGGCGTTCGAGCTTTTCCAAATTGGCGTTCAACTCCCGCAGAATGTCTTCCACACGGGTGAGGTTTTCGCGGGTGTCACCCAAGCGGTTTTCGGTTTCGCGTCGACGCTCTTTGTATTTGGAGACGCCAGCGGCCTCTTCCAAAAACAAACGCAGCTCTTCAGGCTTGGACTCAATGATGCGGCTGATGGTGCCTTGCCCAATGATGGCGTAAGCCCTTGGACCCAAACCGGTGCCAAGAAAAACATCCTGCACATCACGGCGACGCACGGGTTGGTTGTTGATGTAATAGCTGCTGGTGCCGTCGCGTGTCAGCACACGCTTGACCGCAATTTCAGCAAACTGGTTCCACTGTCCGCCTGCACGGTGGGATGCGTTGTCAAACACCAGTTCCACACTGGCGCGGCTGGAGGGTTTGCGGCTGGTGGTGCCATTGAAAATGACGTCTTGCATGGACTCACCACGCAATTCACTGGCACGACTCTCACCCAGCACCCAGCGAACGGCATCGATGATGTTGGATTTACCGCAGCCATTGGGGCCGACCACGCCCACCAACTGGCCTGGCAATAAAAAATTGGTCGGATCAGCGAATGACTTGAAACCGGAGAGCTTGATCGAATTAAGACGCACCTAAAACCCTTTGAAAAGGTTGAATCGTTGAGGAATAAAAATCAGGTAGCAGGCTTCAGATCATTTTCTATCCATTGACCCACTTCAGACAAAAGACTTTGCAAAGGGGGAATGGCTTTGGCGATGTCGACTGCAAGGTCGCCCAACTTCTTGGCTCGGCTCATGGCTTCGAGTTGAATCATCTGCTGACTGAGCTCGGGGCCACACAAAAAGGTGACATAGCCCTTGAGCGAGTGCAGCAAACGCTGAACTGGCTCGGTGTCTTGGCTGTCCAAGGCCGCATTCAATAAAGCAAGGTCTTTTTCCAAGCTTTCTTGAAAGGTTTGCGCCAAATTCAGCATCTGCGCCTGGTCCATGGCGAATTCGTGGGCTTTGCTGGGGTCGAGGAAACTGTACATAGACCCCGATAATATCAGCCATGAATCCCCATCTCACCCAGCTTCAGCCCTATCCTTTTGAGCGTTTACGCCATTTGTTTGCAGGTATCAGCCCCAACCCAAACTTAACCGCTATCAGCTTGGGCATTGGTGAGCCGCGCCACCCCGCGCCGGCTTTGGTTTTACAGGCTTTAGGCGCAAATATGGAGGCTTTGTCAGCTTATCCAGCCACAGCGGGTGGCATGGCATTGCGCCAAGCTTGTAGCGATTGGCTCAAGCGTCGCTACCAAGTCAGCGCAGACCCTGCCAGCCAAGTGCTGCCCGTCAACGGGTCTCGCGAAGCCTTGTTCGCTTTTGCCCAAACCGTGTTGAATGGCGACCCAGATGCTTTGGTGGTGTGTCCTAATCCTTTCTACCAAATCTACGAAGGCGCAGCCTTGCTGGCAGGGGCGCAACCCTGTTTCGTTGCCAGCCGGCCAGAACACAATTTTGCGGTGGACTGGGACAGCGTCCCAGAGTCGGTGTGGGCCAAAGCACAGCTGGTATTTGTCTGCTCGCCTGGCAACCCGACCGGTGCAGTCATGCCATTAGAAGAATGGCAAAAACTTTTTGCACTGTCTGACAAATATGGTTTTGTGTTGGCCAGCGACGAGTGCTACAGCGAAATCTATTTTGGCGACAAACCTCCCCTTGGGGGGCTAGAGGCTGCGAAGCTCTGTGGCCGCACAGATTTTCGCAATTTGGTCAGCTTCACCAGCCTTTCCAAGCGAAGCAACGTGCCGGGTATGCGCAGTGGCTTCGTGGCTGGCGACGCCAAATTGACAGAGGCTTTTTTGCGCTACCGCACCTACCATGGCAGCGCCATGAGCGGCATGGTGCAAGCGGCCAGCATTGCTGCTTGGAATGACGAGGTGCATGTTGAAGAAAACCGTGCGCTTTACCGAGAAAAATTCGCCCAAATCACCCCCCTTCTGTCGCAGGTGCTGGATGTCGCTTTGCCGGACGCGGGTTTTTACCTTTGGGCTGGTGTTCCTGACGGGAACGATGAAGCTTTTGCGACTGAATTGCTGGCTCAATACAATGTCACCGTGTTGCCAGGTCGTTATTTGGCGCGAGAGGTCAATGGCGTCAACCCAGGCCAAGGTCGAATTCGCATGGCTTTGGTCGCACAACCTCAGGAATGTCTTGAGGCAGCACAACGTATCGTTCAATTTGTTCAATCCCACTACCCATCATCCACATGAGCCAACAACTGCAATCCATCATTGACACCGCCTGGGAAAACCGCACCCAATACAGCCCCTCCTCTGCGCCCAAAGAATTGGGCGACGCTGTTGAGCACGTGATCGCCGAACTCAATGCGGGTCGCTTGCGGGTCGCCACCCGTGAAGCTGTGGGCCAATGGACCACGCACCAATGGATCAAGAAAGCAGTTCTGCTGTCGTTTCGCTTGAAAGACAACGCTGTGGTTAAGGCGGGTGATTTTGGCGTTTATGACAAAGTGCAAACCAAGTTCTCCAACATGGACGAAGCCCACATGAAGGCCAGCGGTGTGCGTGTGGTGCCGCCTGCAGTT